>JASHQG010000322.1 GCA_030037665.1 Acetobacteraceae bacterium | reverse complement strand
GAGCATGCCGAGCGGCTGCTTCAGGTGCTCGGGCGCGAGCGAGTGTCGACGCGCGATCTGAAGCAGTGGTTTGAACACTATCAAAGTGCGAGCCATGCGGTGCGTGAACGGATGGTGGATCATCCACGTCTGTTGCTGCGCGCGCTGGAGGAACGTCAGGTGGAGCGCGGCGGCGCGACACTGCGCGATGGCCCAGAAGGCGCCGTTGCGAGCGAGCTGCGCCAGATCGAAGCGCTGATTGCGCGGCTGCGCCACAGGCTGCCGACATTGCGGCCCATTCCGGCGGTTCTGATCACCGCGATGCCGCGCGTCAAAGCGGCGCTGGCGGCGCTGGACAACACCATCACCTGGTCGATCACGCATGACACCAGCCGAGATCTGTTCGAGCGTGCACGTGCTGAGGGCGCAGGGCCACACCCTGCGTGAGATCAGCCGCCTGCTGCATCTGGCGCGCAACACGGTGCGCCGGATATTGCGCTCTTCACCGCACGAGGCGCGTGGCGAACCGCGTGCTGCGGCACGGGCCGATCAACATGCCGGACAGATTGCCGAGGCCTTCATCAAGGCACGCGGCAACGTCGTGCGTGCCCAGGAACTGCTCGCCGGACAGGGCGTCGAGATCGCCTATAGCAGCCTGACGCGCCGGGTGCGGCAGGCCGAGTTGCGCCCAGGGAAGCGGCGCGCCGGTGAATACAGCCCGCTCCCCGGCGTGGAGATGCAGCACGATACGTCGCCGCACCGGGTCACCATCGGAGGGCGAAGCGTGACGGCGCAGTGCGCAAGCCTGGTGCTGGCCTGCTCGCGGCGGCTGTTTGCGCAATACTATCCGCGCTTCACACGGTTCGAGGCCAAGCACTTCCTGCTGGAAGCCGTGCGCTTCATGGATGGCGCGGCGTCGGTCTGCATCATCGACAACACCTCCGTCATCCTCGCCGCCGGATCGGGCGCGGATGCGATCGTGGCGCCGGAGATGGCGGCGTTCGCCCGCACGCTCGGCTTCGAGTTCCGTGCCCACCGGGTCAATCACCCCGATCGGAAGGCGCGTGTCGAGCGACCGTTTGCCTACCTCGAGACGAACTTTCTTGTCGCGCGCGACTTCCAAGACTTCGAAGACCTCAACCAGCAGGCGCTGCGCTGGTGCCACGACGTCGCCAACCAGAAGCCCAAGCGCGCGCTCGGGATGTCGCCGGATGCCGCGTATCTGATCGAGAAGCCGCATCTGCAGGCCCTGCCGGCAGCGTTGCCTCCGGTTTACGAGCCGCTCGCGCGCGCGGTGGATTTGCATGGCTACGTCTCGGTGGAGACCAACCGTTACTCGGTACCGGACCGTCTGGTGGGTAAGCCAGTGACCGTCCACAAATATCTCACCAGGATCGAGGTCTGGTACCGTGGCTCGCTGGTCGCAAGCCATGCGCGGCGGGCTGGCGACCGCGATGTACGATACACTCTGCCCGGGCATCACAGCGCGCCCAACCGCGGGAAGGCGCAACAACCGGCACCGGAACGGCTGCTGCTGAGCGATGAACATCCGGCCATTGCTGGCTACGCCGCGGCACTCAAGCAGCGTGGGCGAAGCTTGCAGACGCTGCGCCGTCTGCTGGAGATGAAGCGCACCTATCCTGCCGAGCCGTTCCTGGCGGCCGTCGAACAAGCCCTTCACTACGGGCTGTTCGATCTTGGACGACTGGAAGCGCTCATCCTCAAGTTTGCCGCCGGCGCGTTCTTCCGTCTTCCCGAGCGAGGTGAGGGCGATGCTTGATCAACTGCGCAGCCTGATCGCCCAGCTTCGCTTCCGCGGCATGGAGGCGGCGCTCGATGCCGAGATCGAGCGCGCCGAACGTGACCGCGTCGTGCCGGTCGAACTGCTCTACCGGATGCTCGCCGAGGAGGCCGAATCGAAGCGCCAGCGCAGTCTCGCCTATCGGTTGCAGCAGGCGAACATGCCGTGGGACTGGACCCTTGAGAGCTTCCCGTTCGACCGTCAACCCGGGGTCGACAAGGGCCAGATCCAAACTCTCGCCTCTCTGGACTTCCTGCGCCGCGCCGACAATCTGCTGTTGGTCGGGCCACCCGGCACCGGCAAGACTGGAATCGCGCTCGGGCTGTTGCGCGAAGCCTGTGTTAATGGATACCGCGGCCGGTTCTACAATGCTCAGGCGTTGCTCGACGAACTCTATGCATCGCTCGCCGATCGCTCCTCGCCGCGACTGCTGCGGCGCCTGAGCGGGTTCCAGCCGTTGCTCGTCGACGAGCTCAGCTACCTGACGCTGAAGCCCGAACAGATCGATATGTTCTTCCGTCTAATCGACCAGCGCTATCTGCGTGTCTCCACCATCATCACCACCAATCTCGACCTGCCGGCCTGGTATGATCTGTTCCAGAAGAAACAACTGGTGGATGCCTTGCTCGACCGGTTGCAGCATCGCTGCATCATCATTCGCATCAACGGACCCTCGCTGCGGGCCCCACCGTCCGAACCGGCTACGCCGCACCGTCCGCTGCTCCACACAGCGCCGACCAGCGTGAAACCGCCTCGCTCCCGAACGCCGAAATAATGGTGCCTTCCAGCGACGCGCGCCGGCACCAAGGCTGAGCGCCGCGCGAAGATGGCGGTGGATATGTGGACGACAAAGGGTGTCGCCCACATATCCACCGCCACAACAACAACAACAACCAATTCGTTGATTCAATCAGAAGATCAGAGCGCACGCCGGCTCCCTGCCATCCCTCCAATCACCAGCCCGGCACCGGCCTCAGAATACAATACCTGCGCATTCTGAGGGTCGCCTTTCTTGAGCATAAATGGGTCAGTTCTGGTAAGCGTCGAGGCTTGCAGCCGTTGCGACGCAACAATGGCAACCAGCATCGCCATCGCGCGTCCCCGAAATACCACGATAACATCCAGCGCACGCTCCACGCCTATCATGGCTTCGTCCGGGCCGGCATCGTCTGCCACCGGTTGGTTCACTACCGCGCGGTCACCTACCCTCAGCTGGTCTG
>JASHQG010000321.1 GCA_030037665.1 Acetobacteraceae bacterium | reverse complement strand
CACTGAGTTGGCGTGACGTTGCCGAAGACTCCGGCGGTGACGGTGCGGACCGCGTCGACGTCGATCCGGATCTGTATCGACGGAGCCACGACGGCTGCACACGGGCCTGCGCCGCCTCCTGCTGTCATTCGCTGGTTCGGTAATTTGCGTTGAACATTGCGGGAATATCCGAATCGCATCACGCTCCGCGCCGACCGACTGCTAGCGCATGTTTCCCTTTGCGACCGGCAAGGTATTGATTTCATTAGGGGTAGAATCGCGGTTTGTCACTACAGGTCTACATGATGGTCTGGTCCGGGACTGGCGGGGTTGGCGGCTCGAGGTGCTCGATGCCGAGGGCGCGAAGCACGGCCGCGGCGCGCTGTGAGCCACGGGTGACGGAACGCTTGATGGTTTTGTTGCCAAGATCGATGTCGACGACGCGGACGGATTTGAGGGCGGTCAGCGCGGCGGTTGCGGAAAGATCGATGCCGGCTTTCTGAAGGTGATTTTCGATAGCGTGATGTAACAGATGGGCTAGGGCCGCGACGAAAATATGCGCCTGCACCCGGTTCGGGGTTTGATGATACACGGGCCGCATGTCGATGACGTCCTTGAGATTGGCGAAGCAGCGCTCAACATCGGCGAGTTGCTTGTAGAGGCGCACGGCATCGACGGGAGATAGATTGGGTTCCTCGGTCTGGATGACGTATTTGCCCTCGTAGGCCTGCTCGCGCTCGAGCTGGCGGATTATGCTTACGTGCTAGCCCATGTTTCCCTTTGAGGCCGGCAAGCCGTTGATTTCATTGGGGGTGGAATCGCGGTCTGTCACTACGGGGCTACATGATGGTCTGGCCCGGGATTGGCGGCGTTGGCGGCTCGAGGTGCTCGATGCCGAGGGCTCGAAGCACCGCGGCGGCGCGCTGCGAGCCACGCGTGACGGAACGCTTGGTGGTTCCGTTGCCAAGGTCGATGTCGACGACGCGGACGGATATGAGCGCGGTCAGCGCGGCGGTCGCGGACAGATCGATGCCGGCGTGCTGCAGATGATTTTCGATCGCGCGATGCAGTAGATGCGCCAAGGCGGCGACGAAAATATGCGCCTGCACCCGGTTCGGAGTCTGATGATCCACGGGCCGCATTTCGATGACGTCCTTGAGGTTGGCGAAGCAACGCTCGACGTCCGCGAGTTGCTTGTAGAGGCGTACGGCATCGACCGGGGATAGATCAGGTTCTTCCGTCTGGATGACGTATTTACCCTCGTAGGCCTGCTCGCGCTTGAAGTGAACGGGATGCTCGAAGAAGCGGAACGTAGCGTTCTCGTATTCCCAGCCAAAATAGCGATGGCCGTGATTGCGGACCAGGATGGCAGCGGCCGCGGCACCGATCTTGTCAGCGGCCTTGAGTTTGCCGGTGACAATACGTTTCTGCAGCTTCTCCAGCTTGTGCCGCACCCGCTCCATGGACTTGGTGCGCTGCGCTTTCTCGTATGCCAAACGTTCGTCGGAATGCACGACGAATACGCGCACCCCGGGTTTGTTGGACGGAACTTCCTGGACCAGTGTTTGCGGCTGGCTGGATTTCTCCCGCGCCGTGATGCCGATCGGACATTCGATCCAGGGCCCAGTGGCGGACTGGATATACTCGAAGACTTCGCCGCTGCGACGGCGGTTGCGGCCGACGATGTAGCCATGACCACCGCTGCGCAGCTCCGCCAGATTGGCGGAGGTGACCATGCCACGATCACCAACAAATACCATGCGCTTGATGCCGAAGCGCTGTTCGACATCCTCCACCACGTCGTGCACCGTCGTGGAGTCGCGCTTGTTGCCCGCGAACACATGATGTGCGATCGGCCAGCCGTCGACCAACACCAGGCCGACAAGCACTTGCGGATTGCGTGACTTCTCGTCGCGACTATGGCCGAACGCGCCGATCTCGTCCGGCCCGCTTCCCTCGAAGTAGGTCGACGTGAGATCGTAAAACACCATGTCCGTGCGCAACGAGAACAGATCGCGCAGACGCAAATAGAGGCTGTGCTCGATCGCCTTCTTGTGCTCCAGCAGCTGATCGAGCGTGCGATACCACTGCTTGAGCTGACGCATCTCGACCTGCACGCGCGGTGTGCGGCTGGCCTTGCGGGCCGTCTCGTCGCGCCACTCTGCCACCCAGCGCCGGCCATGACGATCGCAGACGAAGTCATTCTCCAGCCAACGTGCCAGCCGGTGCTCGCTGCCGGGCGCAGTCAGGCGATTGAGCACCAGCACAAAGGCACGGTCACTCAGCGTGTGGGCAGCGCGCCGGCCTGGCGGGCTGATCCGGTCGAGCATCGCCTCCAGCCCGAGCTCACGCCACAGCTGGCGCGCGGCCAGGGCCGGCCCCCAGTCCCAGGCGCCGAGCGCCGCGACGTCATCGGGCTGGATCGTGCGCGCGGGCGTATCGACGGCGCCGGCGTCGCCATGCAGCAGCCGCATCAGCTTGTTGAGATCGAGATGCTCGGCCAGCACATCGCGGCGACCGAGATTGAGAATGGTGCGATGACGCGTCTTGCCGTTTTGCCGGACGGCTTCGACGACCCGCACATACTCGTGCTTGACACCCTGACCGCCGGCGGCACGGACGATGCGGAGGTACATCGCGGGACCTGCTCGAATCTGTCCCGTCGCCGATAGCAAGCCGAATCCCGCCTCCGCAAGAGCAAATCGTCGGACGTCGGCTAATCTCTGTCCCTACGTTTGAGCGAAAATCCCGGGAAATCCCGCACCGGCCCGAGCAATATCAATGGGTTGGCTCAATGCCGCTTCGCAACAAGGGTAAACATGCGCTAGTGGCGCACACTGTCGTGCCCGAATGCCTAGGCTGGGCGGGTCGCTACTCCTGGTCCAGCATCCGCGTCCGTTCACGTGGCAGTGGAGGGGTTGGATTGCGCTCTGCCAACAGCCGCAAGCCTTCGAGCGTCAGGTTCGGCTCGATTTGCTCGATCATCAGTGTCCCCTCAGAGAACAGGGGCGCGAGGCCACCGGTGGCAATCACCTTCATAGGCGCACCGAACTCGGCTTTGATGCGGGTGACCAGCCCCTCAATCATGCCGACATAGCCCCAGTAGATGCCGGACTGCATCGCCGGCACCGTTGAGCGACCGATCACCGCCTGTGGCCGCGCGATGCCGATGCGGGGAAGCTGGGCGGCAGCCTGGTGCAGCGGCTCGATCGACAGGTTGATGCCCGGACAGATCACGCCGCCGAGATAATCGCCGGTCTTGTCTATCACGTCGAAGGTGGTGGCGGTGCCGAAGTCCACCACGATCAGCGGACCGCCGAAGCGCTTGTGGCCGGCGAGCGCGTTCAACAGGCGGTCGGCGCCGACCTCGGGCGGCCGATCGACGCGGATCTTGAAGCCCCAGTCGAGGGTAGAACGGGCGACCAGCGGCTCGACGTTGAACCATTCCCGGCAGCAGCGGCGCAGATGGTACAGCGCGGCGGGGACGACGGTGCCGATGACAGCGGCCGAGA
>JASHQG010000320.1 GCA_030037665.1 Acetobacteraceae bacterium | reverse complement strand
GAGCAACGCGCAGGTCACGGCCTGGAACCTCGATACCCAGAAACTGCTGTGCCAGGCCCCGACCCCCCCCGTGATCGCGCTGCACCTCGGCAACGCGGGCGAGACGAGACGCGCGCGTGCCGTTCGGCCGTCGTTAATCACCCATCACAAGTGCAAATGCGGTGACCTCCCTTGCGCAGCGGCAAAACCAGGCGCGTCCGCGTCCGCATGGACATGGCCTGCCAACGGCACGATCAGTCCGGCCAAGAACACCAGTCCGCCCACGACCAACATCGGAATCTCGTAATCTCCAGTGAGGTCACGCAGCACGCCGACCATCTGCGGTGCCGCATAGCCAGAGATGTTGCCGGCAGCATTGATCAGCGCGATGCCCCCGGCTGCGGCCGCACTGCTGAGGAATGCCGTGGGGAGGTTCCAGAATACCGGAATCGACGCGGAAACACCGAAGCCGGCGACGCAGAACGCGACAATCGCCAGCGCCGGACCGAGTCGCATCGCGAGACCCGCAACGATCAGCCCGCTGCCACCAATCAGAAGCGGAACGATCACGTGCCAAACCCGTTCGCCGGTCCGGTCGGAACTGCGGGACAGTACGACCATGCCAATCACGCCGGCAATTGCTGTTAGTGACACAAGGTATCCGACCGTGATGTTGCTGAAGCCAAGGCTCTTCATCATCAAGGGCAGGAAATAGACTTGACCGTAAACCCCGCAGCCGATCAGCAGATAGAGGAGCATCATCACCATCATGCTGGGCGTGAAGGCCGCGCGACTGAACGACAAATGACTGCCGCGCGCGTCCTTACGTTCCTCGGCGAGCTTCGCCTCGAGCCAGCCACGTTCTTCCTTGGTCAGCCAATCTGCGTCGGACGGCTTGTCACGCAGAAGCAACATGCAGCCGATGGCAAACAGTACGGCAGGAATGCCCTCAGCCAGGAAGAGCCACTGCCAACCGGCGATACCGAGCCAGCCGTCCAGTGCCAGCAAATGCGTCGCGACCGGTCCACCAATCATGCCGGCCGAAGCGCCGAACGCCAAGAACACGCCCATCGCCCTGCCACGATGGCGCGCCGGGAACCAGCGGGTCATAAAGTACGTTACGCCAGGGAAGAAGCCGGCCTCGGCCATCCCGACCAGGAATCGGACTATGACGAAGCTGACGATGCCATGCACCAGCGCCATGCATGCGGAAAACACGCCCCACAGCAGCATGATCAACATGAGCCAGCGCCGCGCACCGACGCGTTCCAGCGCCAAATTGGCGGGAATCTGGAATGCGACGTAACTCCAAAAGAATGCGCCGGCGCCGAGGCCATAAGCTGTGGCGCTGAAGCCGAGCGCCTTGTTCATGGTCAAAGCGGCGAACGAGATGTTAAATCGGTCGAGGATATTAATCAGGTAGGCAAAGCTCACGAACGGCACGAGGCGCCACGCGACCTTGCGCATGGCGGAGGTCTCAATGTTTGTCATTCCCGCCTCCTTCCGATGAGGTCTCCGGCCCGAAAGCTGGCTAAGATAGCCACGATCAAGCGGCAGCCCACCTCTGGTATCGTTAGCATTGCGTGTCACACGGTCGCGAACGCCGATGCGGCCGCCGGTTGCTCGCAGAGGGAACGTGATGGGCTTCACGCATTGCAACCGCGAATCAGGCCACCGTACTGACCGAGGAGAGACGAAAGCGCGACAAACTCCCGTCCCTGGAGTCGCTCGTGGCGGTATCAACGACAGGTCTGAACGCCCATCTGACACTAAAACCGAAACTCCTGCGAAAGCGGCCCGCCCGGACTTCTCCCGGCCCGCATTCGGTTTCCCCAGCGATTGGCAGATTGGACAGACGACCCTGTTGCGTCTGTTCGGGTGGGAGCACGAGCGCCGGTCGCAGCCGGATCATAACGACGGGTGGCCAGTGCCGCCCAAAGCAGTGTTGAGATTATGACGGTCCAATAGACCGACAGAATAGCCGGCACCCATATGGTCATAGGCAGCACCTATGTATCGGCAGCGGCCGAGAGAACCCAGTCGCGCTCAGAAAGCCACCACGTTGACTCCTGAGATGAACGTCTCGTCTCGCGGCCGCAGCGCAACAGCCAACTTGCAAAAGTCTCTCGTCACTCTGTCCCCGTTCGGCCTGACGACTCAAGTTCGCTCGTCTGACCGAAGAGGTCGAACAGCAACGGCGGGTACATCAGTCGCGAATGGTTCCGATCACCGGAATGCTCTGAAAACGATTTTTCGCACGAGGGATCAACACGTTCAGCCCGAAGTATGAGGCCGGCGTCCGAAATACTCAACACAGCCGCTTCGGGACGTCCGGATTCCCGGACATATCACGTTAATGCGAATGTGCCCGGCGTCATGGGTCGGGCGGCTCGGACGTGGCATCATCGCCCCTGCAACCCGGACGATGGCGTGCCGGATGCCGTGACCGAAAGCTGACGTCCGGCAGGTGCGGTGTCGCCGAACCTTGAGTGCCGCAAGCCTGGAGAGGTCGACTCCCGCCGTTTGCATCGGCACGGTATTTGGTGCGAGCGGGTACCCCGAGCGAAACAAGGGACCCGCGGGCTGCGAACAGACGACCTTCTCGGGTGCGTTGGGCACGATCAGTGCGCAGCGACAAAACAGGATGCAACCCCCGCCGATCCGATTGAACCCTTCATGAACGGAGGCGTTTGCACAGATCATCCGCTCAATGCCAGTGGCACGCGTTGATCTGCTGATTGCGAATGAAACACCGAAACTGCGCCACATGACAACGACAGTCATGGCCCAAATCCGGAACAGATAATTGGCAATCGCGGGTACGTCCAAAAGCTCGGTCATCGAGGTGGCGGCTGTCGATCCCAATCACGCAGCCCGTGCCGTCGCGAGTTCCGTGCTCATCACCTGCAGGAACCGCGCCGTCAGGGGATGGCGCGGGCGGGTGAACACCTCGTCCGCCGGACCATCTTCGGCCACCTGCCCAGCGCTGAGGAACACCACCCGATCCGCCACCTCCCGCGCAAAGTTCAGTTGATGCGTGGAGATAATCATGGTCAGTCCTTCTTCGACGACCAGGCGGCGGATCACATCCAGCACCTCGCTGACCAGTTCCGGATCGAGCGCCGAGGTGGGTTCATCCAGCAGCAGCACGGTTGGCCGCGGCGCCAACGCGCGCGCAATCGCAACACGTTGCTGTTGTCCTCCCGACAAATGGCGCGGCAGTGCGTCTGCCCGATCCTCGAGGCTGATGCGTGCGAGCAATTCCATTGCCCGGCGGTCGGCGTCCCGTTCCGCCATGCTGTGTACCCAGCGCAGCGGCCCTGCGATGTTCTCTCGCGCGGACAGGTGGGTGAACAGGTTGAACTGCTGGAACACCATGCCCACGCCCAGATTGGCGCGCTCCCTGGCCACGCCACGCGGGCTCAACTGCCGGCCGTCGTCACGATGGCCCAGGCTGCGACCGCTGACGCGAATGAGACCGGACTCCCAGTTTTCCAGATGATTGATACAGCGGAGCAGCGTGCTCTTGCCGGAACCGCTGGGGCCCAGCAGCGCGATCACCTCGCCGGCGCGTACTGTCAAGTCCAGTCCCGACAGTACTGACTGCTCGCCGTACGTCTTGTGCAGTCCGATGACTTCTACGGCCAGCGCGGCCTGTGCGAGGGTGGCGGCCCGATTGGACTGTTTCACGGGCGCCGTGCCGCAGGACGCCACATCGTGTCGTCGCTGATCCGGCGTAGCGTCGGGGACGGTGCTGTGCGGGTCCGGTTGCCGCACAGCAGAGCGTAACAAGTTGGTTGGGCGGCGACCCGGCAGGATTTGCACCAGGCGCTCCCGCCAAGGTGGCCGGTCCAGGTCGAGCATGTCCTCGGCCAACAGTTGCAATGCACTGAAACTGCCCGTCAGCACCAGATACATAACGCCGGAGGCAAAGAAGATTGAGAAGAAGTCGAACGTAGATGATGCAAGCTGGGTGCTGCGCAGGGTCAGTTCCTGCACCGCGATCACTGATGCAAGCGACGAATTCTTCAACGCGGTGACCGCCTCGTTGCCCAGTGCCGGAACCATGATGCGGATCGCCTGCGGCGCGATAACCCGCCGCATCAGCACCCAGGGCGTCATGCCAAGCGCTTCACCTGCAGTGACCTGGCCCGCGTCGACGCCGCGTACGCCGGAGCGAAGAATTTCCGCGATGAACGGCGCCTCGTTCGCCGAAAGTGCCAGGCCGGCGGCAGCGATCGGGCTCAACCGGAGGCCAATATGCGGCAACGCGTCGTACGCGAACACCAGTTGCAGGATGAGCGGCGTGCCGCGGAAAATCACCGAGTACCCGCGTGCAAGAGCCGACAACAGACGAAAACGGCAGAGCTGCATGCCGGCGAGCACCAGCCCGACGAGCAGTCCGCCGCCCAACCCCAGGCAGGTCACCGCCAGCGTGACGGTGATGCCCTGGAGCAGGTACGGCAGGCTGAGGTAGTGAGCAAATAGATCCATCAGTCTGTCAGGATATGCGGCGCCTCTAACGTACCGGCATCCAGCGACCACTTCTTCAGCAGCGTCGTTTCGATACCGGCCTTCTGGATGATCAGCAGCGCCGCGACGGTCCCCTCCCGCAACGCGTGGTTCGTCTTCGGCACAGCAATGCCGATCGAGTACGGCAGGGTGACCGCGACGGCCTTGCTGAGTTTATCCGGATAAGCTTTTACCGCCTGGTCTACGGTGTTCACATCGTTGATGTAGGTGTCCGCCCGCCCGGCCAGAATGGCCTGAATGCAGTCGGCGTTGTTGTCATACAATTGCAGCGACGGCTCCTGTTTGCCGGCTTTCTTACACGCGGCTCCGAGGTTCTGCACCAGCGGGACCTCGACGAAGCCGGTGTTCTCGGCGGCCGTATCGCCGCACAGCGACGTGTTGATGCCGGTGATGTGCTTGGGATTGCCCTTCACCACCAGCACGCCGTCGAACACCTTGGAGTAGGTGATGAAATCGGCGGCTTTCGCGCGTTCCTTGGTGGCATAAATATCGGAGATGACGATATCCGCCTGGCCGCTTTGCAGTGTCGGTAGCAGCGCGGCGAAAGCGACCGGTTTGTAAGTCAGCTTGAAGCCAAGGCAGGAGCCGAGTTCTTCCGCCAAATCGACATCAAACCCGATGTACTGGCTCGGATCTTGCGGATCGAGCGCTTCATAGCCTGGTGTATGCGGGTTCAGGGCGTCGACCATCGTCTTGCCCTTCAGGCCCGGATATTTCGACTGCAACGACTTGCAGGCACTTGGGGCGGCGGGCAGATCGGCCGCGCAAGCCCGGCCGGCACCGGCCGCGGCAGCAAGGCAGACCACGGCGCATCCGATGACGAGCCACCGCGCCCCGCGCGCCAACGAATGAATGTTTCGGTGGCCGGTGGTGACGTATTCTGGGATTGCGCCCATGTTAATTGCTCCTGGTTTGGCTATCCGGGCGGATGCTAGCGACCCGCGGTGGACACGCTTTAGGATCTCTTATGCCGACGCTTGCCAATTTGCGGGCTTCGTGCGTGGATCGACCAGATTGTGGTCAGATGTGGCGGTGCGCTGCACAGGATGTGGGCACCCAGCAGCTGTCGCAGGCGTTACGGTGACGATTCACGCGGGCCTTCGACCCGGCGTCGAGCGGGGAGGACGCAACCGGCGCACCTGACCGAAACCGCTCTTTCGTTCGGCGCACGGAGAACGCCGCCGATCAGGCGAACAGCCGCTTTGGCACGATCGCGTGCACACCCCAGTTGCCGTCCACCACCTGTGTCACGCCGAAGTCCACCGCGACGGACAGCAACGAAATCGCCTCATCCTCACTCAGTCCCTGCGCCGTCATCAGAAACCGCCGGAGCTTGCGAAACGCATCGCGCATGGCGTTGTCGAGCGACGATTGTTTGTACACCTCGCTCTGCGCGGCTTCGCCCAGCTCGGCCAGATAATCCGCGTGGCTGAACCCCTGCACGATCCAACTGTCCGGCGTCTCGATCAGCGGATAGTTCAGGTCACGCAGCATGGCCCCCGACTGTTCGCGGCGGTGCAGATGCACGCGGATGGTGCCGGACAGCGAGCACTCGATTGCGGTACCGCAAAACTCGGCGTCGCCCTGCGCGGCATGCGGATCGCCGATCGATAGCAGCGCGCCGGGTACGGCAACCGGAAGATAGAGTTTGGACCCTGCACCGATGCGCCAGTTATCGATGTTGCCGCCAAATGCCGAGGGCGGCACGGAGTCGAGCGGTCCCGGATAGTCCGGCGCCACGCCGATCGTGCCAAAGTGCAGCCGCACCGGGATGTGCACATCGCGCAGCACGTTGTGACACGGCTCGATCGTGTTGTGGTCAACCGGCACGCCCGGATAGTCGATCGTGCTGTGCAGCACGCCGAACGGATCGCGTTGTGGTGTCCAGCGGAAGCTGTACACCGCATGGGCGCACGGACATCCGTTGCAGCGGCCGATTTCGTAGACCGTGATCACTTCGCGCGGCTTCGGGCCGGTTAGCAGGTCGTCGTAGTGCCGTCCCCACCACACCGCCGCGTTGCTGCCAAAGCTCTGCCCGACAAACGCCGGAGCGCGGCTTGGGCGCGGTGCGATATCGCATATCTCTACCGCCAGGACATCACCGGGCAGAGCATCCTCAACCAGGATGGGGCCGGTCAGGATATGGACGCCGAATCCTTCGCCTGCGCCGCGGCCATAGATTGACGCGTCCATCGGGCCGGCGCCGCGCCGGTCTATCGCTTTGCCGCCTGCGGTCCAGCGGAACACCGCTTCCGCGTCGGGGTCGCCGACGATCATGCGCAACGCGTCGTCGGTGGCGTGCTGCGTCAGCGTATCGATGGCGATGGTGTCTCCGGAGCGCACGCTGAGCACCGGCGACAGGGAACGGCTGAAATAACCCCAATGTACGGTTTGCGGCGTGGCGCGCAGGCGGTGGTGCGTAGGGCGGTCGCTCCGCGAGACCGTCGGCAGCGGACGGCAGGTTGGCGCTGGCGCCTCGTAGAGCCGCGTGGCCTGCGGCACGCCGCGGCTGCGTGGCGTGATCTCGGCTGCCGTCTCCGTGCGTTGCAGCGCCTCGGCACGGTACGCGTTCGGTGCCACGCCAAAATGCTGGCGGAAAGCGCGGCTGAAATGGGCCGGATCAATGAAACCAACGCGGAAGCCGATCTCCGCGACCGGGAGGGCTGCTTGGAGCGGATCGCTCAGAGCTTCTGCGGCACCGTTCAGGCGGCGCTGCCGTAGATACTGCCTGAAGCTGTGGCCACCGTCCTCCAAGAGCTTCTGCACGGCGCGCGTTGAAATGCCTTCCGCATCGGCAAACCGCGCCAGGTTCAGCTGCGGATCGTCCAGGCGCGTGTCGATGGCGCGCAGGATTCGCCGGCGCAGCGCCGCGCGCTTTGCGCTGCCGCCGGCAAGCAGGCCGAGCGCGGCGGGCATGATCTCGGCCAGGGTGATTTCCAGCGCGGCAAGGGCAGCATCGGCTGAGGCCTCCATCGCCTCGGCGATGGTCGCGACGAGCGCGGCGAGAACCGGCTGGTGGCCGGGACGCACCGGGCCGCCATCGACCTCGTCACCGGATTGGGGCGTGGCGGCCCAATGCAGCTCGCGTCGCGACAGGCGCAGCAGCAGCAGGCGGAATTTTCCCGTAGCCTCCAGCAATGGCCCAGCTGCAGAGGGCCAGTACAGCAACTCACCCTGATGCGCGATTGTGTCACGCGGGAGCCGGGCGGAACCGTGCATTAGGCTGGCAAGCCAGACGGGGTCGGCACCGGGTTGCGGCCGCCTCACCAAGCGCTGCGCACCGGACGCAAGCAGGGCGATCTCGCAGCCTTGCGGAGCACGATAAAACAGCAGTCGGCCGTCCAGCGGTTCGTCGCATTGCGCCGCCAGGCCTATGTCGCGCAGTGCCCCGTCCCAGGCAACGCCGCGCAGGTCGAGGGGGAAAGGATCGGTGCTGAACCGCTCGACGGACATCGCTTGCCGTGATGCAAGGGCTGTGCCCGCGTTCCACGGCTTTGCGCTTGCCGGGCGGACTATTCCGGCGGAAACACGGCGTGGCAGATGCGCGCATGGACGCCCTGGCGGCCATCCACCACCTGGGTCACTGCGAAATCCGCCGCCACGCTCATGAGCGAATAGGCGTCGTCGCGACTCAGCCCGCGGTGCTCGGTCAGCAGGCGCAGCATGTCGACGCTGGCGTTGCGCATCGCCTGGTTCAGATCCTCGTCGAAGCCGTGCGTCATGAAACTGTCGGCGGTGCGCAGCAGCGGCGAGGGGAAACCGAAGTCGCGGCGCACGAACACCTGGAACACCACGTCCAACGAAGCCTCGATGGCGGTGCCGCTGATCTCGCCGTCGCCCTGCGAGATGTGCGGATCGCCGATGGAGAAAAGCGCGCCATCGACCTGCACCGGGTAGAACATCGTGGCGCCCGCGCCGATACGCCAGTTGTCAATATTGCCGCCATGCTTGCCAGGCGGGATGGAACTGACCCGGCCCGCCACGGCCGGGGCCACGCCCGCGGTGCCCAAATGCGGCCGCACCGGCACCCTCACCCCGCGCAACGCGGGTTGGCGGCAGCAGTCGCGTTCATGGGTGATGGTGCCGGGGGTCAAATACTTGCCGGGAAAGTCGTAGGCGAACACCGCTTCAGCAGTTTGGCTGGCCGGGTCCATGCGATAGATGGTGACCCGTTCCTTCTCGCCGAGTTCACGATAGAGGTGTCCCCAGTGCGCGGCGAGATTGGAGCCGTAGCGCAGCCGCGGCGTCATCTGCAGATAGTGGACCTCCAGCATATCGCCCGGTTTGGCGCCGTCGACATAGATCGGGCCGGTGAGGATATGCACGCCTGGATTGCGGTCGCCTGGCGGAATCCCGGTGAAGATCGCCGTGATGGGGTCGTCCATCATCAGTTCCGGGGCATCCCCGGCGTGGTGGGTGATAGCTTCGGCACGCACGATGTCGCCGTTGGCGACCGTCAGTGCGGGCGCCAGAGCCGCGTCAAAATAACCCCAGTGCACTGTCTTCGGGGTTGCTTTCAGCTGGTGCAGGGCCGGGTGCAGGCGGTCGCGTTGCGTCTGCTGCTCGTTTCGGATCAGGCTCATCGCGTGTGCGGTTCCCTGGCTGGCGACGGTTTCCCTAAGGACGCGCATCCTAACCCGGATCCTCCGGCGGCTTTAGGACAGCGCTCGTCGAGGCTGGCCAATTCGCCCCTGCCAGACGGCGGTTGCCTGGCGCGTACGCGCTTGTCGCCCGAAGTGTACACAGGCGGTCGCGCGTGGCGTCTACTTCCGTGCGACCATGTCGATCTCCACCAGCCCGCCGCGCGCGAGGGCGGTGACCCCGATCGTGGTGCGTGCCGGCAGACGTCCAGGTGGGAAATAGCCCGCATAGATGCGGTTGAACGCGGCATAATCCCGGTCGAATTGGGTTAGAAACGCGCGCACTGCGACCACCTGATCCATCCTGGCACCCACACCGTGCAAGACACGGATCAGGTTGTCCATCACTTTGCGGGTCTGTGCCTCGATGCCGTCGGGCAGCGGCCGGGAGTCATCCGCCGGGTGCGTGGCGAGCTGGCCCGTGACGAACAGCCAGCCATCCTTCTCCACAGCGCGACTGTACGGCGCGACCGGATGCGGCGCGTCTGCGACCATATGGAAAATGGTGTCACTCATGCTCGGAACCTGTCGTTGTCGCGGAGGGTGAATCGCCATGCACGGCCGGGACCAGATCAGGCCGGGCGTCGCCCAGTTTGTGATCGGCGCTCTCTCTGGTGAGAAGCCGAGCAAGACGTGCGGCCAAGCGACGCGCGGTGTGCAGCGCGGTCAAGAGCTACAACCGCCGCGGCGCGCCGGAAGCGCAAGGATTTTTCCAGCGCGAACGGCAGCACGCGACGCAACGCCGCATCCGCGCGCCGCGGGTGATCCTAATCGCGAGCGAAACGCAGGCCATGACCCATTCGCCACCGACGCGGACTAGAAATGATGCACATTGCTATTACTTTGCCACGATCGGGAGCCTGCCGAACGCCTTTTGCCAAATCGCGCGGGTCCAGGCTCCTTCGGGCTTCTTGGTAATCACCGGCGCCGAGCCACCGGCCATCAGTTCCTCGACCGTGCGGTTGTACGCGGCGACGTCCAGGTAGCCCAGTCCATTCGGATCCGGCGTGAGCAGCTTGGCGATTTCGGACATCATGCGCTTCTGGTGCGCTTCGGTTTGTGCGCCCGTGGTGTCGTTGGCGAGTACGATCTTTACCGCCTCGGCCTGGTGATCCATCGCGTAGTTCCAGCCCTTCATCGACGCCTTCAGAAAGCGCGCCAGCTTCTCCGCCATCACGGGATTGTTGATCTCATCTTGCTTCGCATAGAGGCCGTCTTCCAGCGTCGCCACACCCTCGTCGGAGTATTTGAACACCACCAGTTGCGCGGGCTTCATCCCCGCCTCGATT
>JASHQG010000319.1 GCA_030037665.1 Acetobacteraceae bacterium | reverse complement strand
GAGGAACTGACCGAGCAGTTCAAGAGCAGCAACGCGCTGTTGCAGAACTCGCTGGCGTATTTCGCATTGTTCAGCGCCCAGATGAGTGCGCCCGACCACGCCGAGCCGCTGGCGCCCGAGGTCAGCGCGCTCGCCGCGGCCATGCTCGATCTGACGCTCGACACAGGCCCTGCCAGCGTTGCTGAGGTGCAGAATCGTCTCGACGCGCTGGGGCGGCGGATCCAGCCAGCCGAGGGCATATCGCCCGCCGTGGCGCTCTTGGCCCATGGCAGGCTGCTATATGAACTCCTGCCGGCTACCGACCACTTGCTGAGGACGCTCGACAGGCTGCCCCGCATGCGTACCCAGGAGGCGGTCCGCTCGCTGCTGCTGACGCGCCAGCTTGCATCGCGCACGAGCGCGCGGCGGTTTCGCGAGGTCCTGTATATGATCTCGCTGTTGCTGGTCGGGTTGCTGGTGTATGTCGGCCTGCTGTTGCAGGCGCGCGCGCGCGTGTTGCGCCGGCGGGCGGCATTCGAGCATGTACTGTCGGGAATTTCGATGCGGTTCGTCACCGCCCGCGGCGGGGACCTCGATCCAGTCGTCGCACAGGCCTTGGCGGAGATGGCGTCATGCATCGGCGCCAGCCGCGCATATTTTGTTGCTGTTGGCGCGGTCGCTCTGACCAGCACATGGCACCGGCCGGGCATCGTGTTTCCGCCAGGCTGGCCGGACGATGCATTCGCGCTGCTGCGGCAGCACCGTTATCCGACGTTCGACCATGTCGTGCACGTGCCCAATATCGCGCGTCTGCCGCATGGTGCGAAGGATGCCCTGGCCGCAACCGGCACTACCGGCTGGGCGTGCGTGACCAGCCGGACAATCGATGGTGCCGAGATGTTGCTCGGTTTTGACGCCGTGGGGCATTCGTGCCGGATCACGCGAAGCGGCGAACTAGGCCTGCTGCGTATGGCGTTGCACACGATCGCCAGTGCGCTTGGCCGGCAGATGCTCGAGCAGGAGCGTAATCGTCTGGAGACCCGCCTGGAACATGCGCGGCGCCTGGAAACCGTTGGCACACTCGCCAGCGGCATTGCGCACAACTTCAACAATATCGTCGGCGCCATCCTCGGCTACGTCGAGTATGCCGACGAGCAAGGCGGCACGTCACGCGTCCTGGACGAAATCCGCAGAGCCGGCGAGCGGGCGCGCGAGCTGGTCGATCAGATCCTAGGCTTTGCGCGGCGACACGATGTGCAGCGGGAGGTTGTAAACGTCCCGCCGGTGATCGAGGAGGGGGTCTCGCTGCTGCGAGCATCATTGCCGGCGAGCGTCGAGCTGACGGCCGGCTTCGTGTCAGACTCCATCATGGTGCGCGGCGTCGCGGCGCACCTGCAGCAGGTGATCCTGAATCTGTGCAACAACGCAGCACAGGCCATGGACCATGCCGGCCGGATCGAGCTGGATGTCGCCACGATCGATTTGGTGAAGGCGCGCATGCTGAGCCATGGCACGCTCGCTGTGGGCCGACACGTCAGGATCGCGGTGAGCGACAGCGGGCGCGGCATGGACGAGTCCGTGCTGGCGCGGATCTTCGAGCCATTTTTCACCACCAGGGCAACCGGTAACGGGTTCGGTCTGGCGTCGACCCGCGACATCGTGCGCGAGCATGGTGGCGCCATGCATGTGGAGAGCGCGGTCGGTGTTGGCACCCGCTTCGAGGTCTGGCTGCCCTGTCTCGATGCCGGCTCGCCTGACGCGAAAGCACCTCTGCCGTTCGGTCAAGGGGAGACGGTGTTGCTCGTTGAGTACGACACCCGGCAGCGTCTGCGCGACGAAGAGATCCTTGCAGCGCTTGGCTATGAGCCGGTCGGATACAGCATTGCCGCCGACGCCGTCGCGGCCTGCGAGGCGTCGCCGCAGCGCTTCGACCTGATACTGTTGGCCCATCCGACGGCAGTGGCGGAGATGCTCGCGTTGTCGACAGGGCTGCGCCGGCTTGTCCCCGGGGTGCCGATCCTGCTGGCGACATTCATGGTCGACGCTGTCGGCGCCGTGGAGTTGATACGTGCCGGTGTGGCGGACGTCGTGCCTTGGCCTATCGCAGCGGACGAGACAATTGCGACACTGCGGGACAGCCTGCGGCGTACTGGCCCATCGCGAAGCATCGGCGGCGGCGGGTCACCGTGGCTCTCGGCGCCGCAGTTGCCTGTCAGATCATGACACCGGGGAAGGAGCGGTCGTGCGGACCGCCGGATCGCCTCGTCCGCACCGGGCCACCGCGACGGGATGATGTGGCGGCATCGGTTGCCGGTGGGCTGTTTGATGGGAACAGACATTCTGGCCGATCCGCATTGCCGACGTGGCGTGCGCGATGAAGTGTGGTCCGGCTGTTGGGGCTCTTGTCACGCCCATAGCGTGACCGGGTTCCATCGCGGCGACGTCGCGGTGGTTCCATGGAACATCCGTTCGCCTGACACGACCACGGACCCGAGCGCGGTCGACTTGGGTCGCGACCAGCACATCCGCAACGAGCCTCGCGACTGGCATGCGATGTCAAGTCGCTTGCCTTGCAGCCGGTCAGAACCTCGGTCCCTCTCTATCAGCGTCGCCGGCGCGCCGGCAGGGCCAGCTGCCCTTCGGCGGCGATGTCTGTCAGCAACTGCCGCAGGGTCTGCGCCACGGCGTCGCGTGCGATTGAACTTGACCGGTTTGCCGCAACGCCGAGTGCCAGCGACCGGTAGATGCCGCCTGCTGTCAGGCGATGTGCCTCGGCGAGGCCACG
>JASHQG010000318.1 GCA_030037665.1 Acetobacteraceae bacterium | reverse complement strand
CATAACATTCGAACTCCCTGTCCCAAGCATCGATGAACGCGGCTACGCGCTCAGGGCGTAGTGCTATCCCCGCATCCTGCCCGATCTTGCGATTGAACACACGGCTCCGTCGCGTGCTCGGGCGCCGGGCGCGAGCAAAGCTAGGCATCGGCGCGCGAACAAGCCCAGCCGGGTCCGTCCCCGGCCCGCGACCAGCACTCGCACAGGAGCCGGAGCGGCCACCGATCCTGTTGCTCACTGCGTCGTGCCAATGAACCTAGACCGTGACTGCACAAACCAACCGAGCCGGGGATATGCACTGAAATACTATCCGCCAACCGCTCCCAGGCCTCAGCCTGACTCCATGAACTCCAAACCGACTCTCAGCGCGAATTCTCCGCAACGCACCCAGCACAGCGAGGCGGCTTGGCTGGATTGCTGCATATCGGGCGAGAACTGCCCCGAAGCCGATCTTGTCGCGTATGGCAGCGATTGTGAAACAGCCAGTACCCGGCGCCGCATCCGGGTCGGTCTAGTCGTGCGCACATAGTCAGTCTTTGGCAAGTGTCGCCAATCCAAACCTGTTCGCCCGCACAGAGGGCCGCCCGGAATCAACGAGCCGGCCGTCTGATGATTGACGATAATCGTGGCGGACGCATCATCAACTCGTTGTCGATCGCTGAGTCATTCGCAGGCATGAACGACACGTCTTACAGAATGGCACACGCCAAGATAGAGGGCCTCACGAGGGCGCTGGCGGCGCAGCTTGAAAGCGGCGGTATAACCATTGACGCAATTGCACCTGGCTTTTCTGAACGAAGCCCAACGCCGCCCGTGCCGACCACCCGGCGACACCGGGTGGCCGAATATCCGAACACCGCTGGGCAGATGGAGCGAGCCGAGCGAGCGCGTGCCTGTGATATTGTTTCTGGTGTCGCCAGCTGCTTCCTCCATTACTGGCCGTGTGCTTGCCGTTGACGGGGGGTATCTTTCTCAACTTTTAAGAGTTTCTCGACCCGCCAGATTCGCAAAGCTGCTACAGACAATGCGACCACCCGCTTGCGACCGAGTCTTCCCACCATCTGCTTGAATTACGAACCACGCTCACGTCCCAAGCATCTCAGTTGTCCACCTTCGGGGAGACAGTCATCGCGAGCGCATGGCGCCATTGGCTCGTAGGCGAACTTATCGGGCAGAATCTCGGGGGAGAAACAGGAAGTATGAAACGGTTCGTGAAGCAACCGGTCAAATTCTCTGCGTAACCGGCCTTCCGTCGTGATGCCGCCGCGGGCCGCCCGTATCGATCAGCCGTGGCAGGCGGGGTCCTGCAGGCTCTCCGACGAACCCCAATCGCCACCGGCCGGGTTGGCGCGGTCCGCCAGAAGGTAGAAGCCCGCCTCCCCGTTAGGCCTGACCGCGCCGACGAGCGCAACTGTCCACGCGCCCATCTCACGGCGAGCGTCCGGGAAGCTTTGGGCCAGCAGCTGGAACGGATTGGTGGACTTCAACCGATCCCCCGCCAGCCATCGGATCCAATAGGAATGCCCTTTGAGCATCACCGTATGCGCCGGCCAGGCTGCGTCCGGCGAAATGACTACCTGACGCAAGGTCCCGGCAACGGTCCGGTCTAAACAGTCAATGTGGAGGTGCAGCTGGCCCTGGCTCCGCCCGTAGATGGAATTGACCGCAATGGACAGCTCGTTCCGCGCGAGCCGCCGGCCGAGCCGCGCGTCAACAGCCTCGCGCTCGTCCCAGGCTTTCTCAAAGTAGTTCGTCGCGTTAGGGGCGAGGATCGCCGGGTCCTCGGTCCCGGTGATCCTCACGGTCGGCATCAGCAGGTACTGGGCGACACCCCGGGTGTCCTTGAGAAGGACAAAACCGAACTCCACCCCGCCCGTGAGAGAAACCTTCGCGCACGGGCTGGGATCGTGGCGCTCGCGCTGGCCGGGAAGGCACTGGGTGTCGATGATGCGCCAGAGGGCGCCGCCGTTGGCACGGGCCGGCGGCGGCGGCAGCGGGGTCTCTGCGTTCGTGCAGCTCACCAGCGTCAGCGCGGCAAGGCTGGCCAATAGGGATGCGATCGCACGCATGAGGTCCCGCGGGTTCGGCGAAGATCGATGTCCGCAAGGCGCGGTGGGGACCGCGGTTGCGCGCGCCGACATACCGCAACCGGGATTGAACCGAAAGCGCGTGAACGGCTCCGCCACGGAGCGGGTCTGTCTGGGTCAACGCGCCGGGTGCTGACATTCACCTTGTTCGCCGGTGAGGTCGGAGCGCGACGTGTGCCGCTTCCGCGATCGGAGGCATGGTGCCCAGCGAGCAGAACGTGTCCTGGATGGGATGGGCTTTCTGCCGCTCCGCTTACCAATCACTCTGGGTGGAAAGCTGCCATTGACCGGACGGAAATTCGCCGGCCACACTCGACGGCATGAGCCGCTCACTAAATGCTTACATCCCTTGGATAGAGGCTTGGGATCTGACGCCCGACGGTGAGCCGTTTGAGACCGAATACACCTGTAGCCTCATGCTACCTGTGCGACAGGGAACGAGGCCATGCATGCTGAAGATCGCGTCGGCCCCAGAAGAGATCCGTGGCGTAACCCTCATGACGTGGTGGAATGGCGATGGCGCCGCCGAAGTCCTCGCGCACGCCGGATCTGCAATACTCTTGGCGCGGGCAAGTTCCAATGAAAGTCTCGCAGAGATGTCGCGGCGCGGAGACGATGATAAGGCTCTGACCATTCTCTGTCGTACGCTCACTGCACTTCACAGGCCCCGATATGTACCGCCACCATCAAACCTACCCCGCTTGGGTGAGTGGTTCCGAGACTTAACTCGTTTAGCTTCCACTGACTCGCTACTGGCAAGGGGTTCTGCCGTTGCTGATGATCTGTTGGTCAGTTCACGAGATGAAGTGGTGCTTCACGGCGACATGCACCATGAAAACGTCTTGTGTTTTGGCAATAGAGGTTGGCTTGCAATCGATCCCAAAGGGATCATCGGCGAGCGCGGATATGATTATGCGAACATCTTCCGCAATCCTGACTGTCACACAGCCCTTGCGCCGGGTCGATTCGATGCCCGTGTCGAGCACGTTTCAGTGGAAGCTCATCTAGATCCAGACCGACTACTGCGCTGGATTATAGCACACGCGGCTCTTTCGTCTGCGTGGAGCATGGAAGATGGCAGACGTCCTGATGGGTCTCTCACAGTGCTCGAAGTCGCGCTGAACAAACTCGCTACATCCGAGCATCGGCCTCGTTAGCGTCGGGCCCCGTCACGCCGTGTGGGTGGTGAAAAAGTTCTGCAACGACTAAGCCGGCTTCGAAGCTATGATCAAAGATGCGGGGCGTGGGTCGATCCAACCTCCCGCATTTGCT
>JASHQG010000317.1 GCA_030037665.1 Acetobacteraceae bacterium | reverse complement strand
CACGCTGGTTCTGGTCACGGGCATCAGCCCCACACCCGCCGGCGAGGGCAAGACGACGACCACCGTCGGCCTCGGCGACGCGCTCAACCGGCTCGGCAAGCGGTCGGTGATCTGCCTTCGCGAACCGAGCCTCGGCCCCAGTTTCGGCATGAAGGGCGGCGCGGCGGGCGGCGGCTACTCGCAGGTCGTGCCGATGGACCAGATCAACCTGCACTTCACCGGCGATTTCCATGCCATCACGTCGGCCAACAATCTGCTCGCGGCAATGATCGACAACCACATCTACTGGGGCAACAGCCTTGGGATTGACGCACGCCGCGTTGGCTGGCGTCGCTGCATGGACATGAACGACCGCTCGCTGCGCAGCATCGTCGGCAGCCTGGGCGGTGTCGCCAACGGCTTCCCGCGCGAGGACGGCTTCGACATCAGCGTCGCGTCGGAAGTGATGGCGGTGTTCTGCCTGTCGCGCGACCTTGACGATCTCCAGGCACGCCTCGGCCGCATCATCGTGGCGCAGACCCGCGACGGCAAGAACGTCACCGCGCAGGATCTGAAAGCCGACGGGGCCATGGCCGTGCTGCTCAGGGACGCGCTGGCGCCGAACCTCGTGCAGACGCTGGAAGGCTCGCCCGCATTCGTTCACGGCGGCCCGTTCGCCAACATCGCCCATGGCTGCAACTCGGTCATGGCGACCCGCCTCGCCCTCAAGACGGCCGAGGTGGTGGTTACGGAATCCGGGTTTGGCGCCGACCTGGGCGCCGAGAAATTCGTTGACATCAAAAGCCGCTCCGCCGGTCTGCAGCCATCGGTCGCGGTGGTCGTTGCCACCGTTCGCGCGCTGAAAATGCACGGCGGTGTCGCCCGTTCGGCGCTCGGCAAGGAGGACGTCGCGGCCGTGAAGCGCGGCACGGCGAATCTCGCACGCCATGTCGAAAACCTTGGCAAATTCGGCCTGCCGGTCGTCGTGGCGGTGAACCACTTCAACTCCGACACCGAAGCGGAATTTGCGGCCATTCGCGATGCCATGGCCCCGCGCGGCGTGGAAGCAATCTCGTGCACGCACTGGGCAGACGGCAGCAAGGGTGCCGAGGCACTGGCGCGTGCCGTTTTGGCGCGCGTCGAGGGCAAGTCAGCCTGCAAACCGCTCTACCCGCTCGAGCTGAAGCTTGCGGAGAAGATCCGCACCATAGCGCGCGAAATATACCGCGCCGCTGACATCTCCATGTCGGACGCCGTGGCTCGCCGCCTCGCCGGTTTCGAGGAGGCCGGCTTTGGCAATCTGCCAATCTGCGTCGCCAAGACGCAGTTCAGCTTCACGGCCGATCCGACGGTGATGGGCGCGCCGGAAGGCCACACGCTGCCGGTGCGCGAAGTCCGCCTTTCGGCCGGTGCGGGCTTCGTCGTGGCGATCTGCGGCGACATCTTGAGCATGCCCGGCCTGCCGCGCGTACCCGCCGCCGAAGCGATCCACCTGAACGCGGACGGCGAGATCGAGGGCCTGTTCTGACGCCAGCGGCACGTCCGGCCGGGGCATGACGCCCCGCCCCGGCTGGGCTATAGCGGCGCCATGTTTGCGGCCCGTTCGCTGATTCGGATCGCCGTCAACGTCGCGATTGACGGTGTGCTGGCCGCCGCCGCGGCGCCAGCGGCCCTGTGGCTCGCCAATCCCGCTGCTGCCACGCTGCACGTGTTCTGGTTGCCGGCGCTCGGGGCG
The DNA here is from genome assembly GCA_030037665.1 of Acetobacteraceae bacterium. Taxonomy (GTDB): domain Bacteria; phylum Pseudomonadota; class Alphaproteobacteria; order Acetobacterales; family Acetobacteraceae; genus JASHVB01. The sequence goes on along the minus strand of JASHQG010000317.1, from coordinate 1,527 downwards.
GCGGCGCTGCTGGTGGCGGGCCTGCCATTCCGCCTGTCGCTCCAGTACTGGCGGTTTGCCGGGATCGAAGACCTCTTGGCCGTGGCAGCATCCTCGGCCGGCGGTGCAGCGTTGTTGACACTGGCGCTTACCCTGCTGCGGATCCCGCTGCCGAGCCCTGCCTTTCCATTCATTCACGCGCTGACGCTGCTCCTGCTGCTTGGCGTTCCCCGCGTCGTTTATCGCCGAATGCAGACGAGCGGTGGTGCCCGATCATCGGAGAACGGCACACGCTCCATTCTTCTGGTCGGCGCGGGGAAAGAGGCCGATCTGTTTCTGCGCGCACTGGCCAGCGATCGGCGCCAGGCATTCAGGGTCGAGGGTTTGCTCGCCACCAGTTCGCGCCAGACCGGGCGGCGCATTCAGCAGCATCCCATCCTCGGTCCGCTCGACAAGGCCGACGCTGTCCTCGAACAACTCGCCGCCGAGGGTCGCCTGCCCGACGCGTTCGTCATCACGACGCCGGATCTGTCCGGTCAGGCACTCAGCGACCTCGTGGATTGCGCCGAACGCTACGGCATCACCGTCCAACGAGCACCGCACCCGACAGCGCTCGACCCGGCCGGACCGCGTGCACCGGTGCGTCCGATCCAGCTGCGTCCGGTCGCCATTGAGGACTTGCTCAATCGTCCGCAGGTGCCGCTCGACCGTGACGCGATGGCTCGGCTGATCCAGGGCCGCCGCGTCATCGTCACCGGCGCCGGGGGAACCATTGGCAGCGAGCTTGCCCGCCAGGTCGCGGCACTGGGGCCAGACCTCCTGGTCCTGCTGGACAGCGGCGAATACGCGCTGTGGCAGATCGACCTCGAGCTGGCAGAGACCTATCCCGAAGCCCATCGCCATGCGCTGCTCGCCGATATCCGCGACGAAGCCCGCGTGCGCGCCGTGTTCGAGGAATTCCGCCCCGAGCTCGTTTTCCACGCCGCGGCCCTGAAGCACGTGCCGATGGTCGAGGACAACCCGTCGGAGGGCTTGCTGACCAACGCCGCGGGGACCCGCCATGTTGCCGACGCCGCACGCGCCGTCGGCGCGCGCGCCATGGTGCTGATCTCGACGGACAAGGCGGTGAACCCGACATCGGTCATGGGCGCGTCGAAGCGCCTCGCCGAAATGTACTGCCAGGCCCTCGACATCGTCGCGCGCAACGCGGGCCAGGGCATGCGCTGCATCACGGTCCGCTTTGGCAATGTCCTCGGCAGCACCGGTTCGGTGGTACCCCTGTTCCAGCGCCAGCTTGCGCGCGGCGGCCCATTGACCGTCACCCATCCCGACATGCGGCGCTACTTCATGACCGTGCGGGAGGCCGTCGGTCTGGTGCTGCAGGCGAGTGTATTGGGCATCGGCGATGTTGACCTGCCCGCGGTGCGAGACGGCGGCATCTTCGTCCTGGATATGGGAGAACCGGTGAAGATCGTCGATCTGGCACGCCAGATCATCCGCCTCGCCGGGTTGCACCCGGACGTCGATGTGGAAATTCGCTTCACCGGC
>JASHQG010000316.1 GCA_030037665.1 Acetobacteraceae bacterium | reverse complement strand
ATTCATCGGCATGAGCGTTCCTGCTAACGATGAAGCCTATTTCCCGGGGAGGTCGTCTTGGCCGTCATCTACGAAAAGCGCGACGGGGTCGCCTACATCACGTTGAACAATCCCGACAAGGCGAACATTCTCGACAAGCCGACGTCGGACGAGATTTCCGCCGCGTGGATCGACCTTTGGGAGGATCGCGACATCCGCTGCGCCATTCTCACCGGCGCCGGCGACCGGCATTTCTGCGGCGGCCACAATCTGGCGCCGCGCAAGAACATCACCGAGGAGGAGCGCGAATACCTCCGCACGCAGCGCATCTTCTGGCCGCTGGCCGGCACGGTCCATGGACAGAGGACCGGCGTGGACGGGCGGTTTGGCGACCACTATCCGCGTGTGTGGAAGCCGGTGATCGCCGCCATCAACGGCTGGGCAGCCGGCGCGGGGTTATACATTCTACTGTCGTCCACCGACATCCGTATCGCCAGCGCGGAGCATGCGCGCTTCAAGTTCTCACTGCTTTCGCAAGGCTGGCTCGGCCACGGACCGGGCGCCAGCCTGCTGGTCAAGCAGCTTCGCTATATCGACGCGATGAAGATGCTGCTCACCGACGATCCATTCGACGCCGCGGAGGCACTTCGCATCGGCCTGATCAATGAGGTGGTACCGCACGCGCAGTTGCTGGAACGGGCAGAGAAGATTGCCCGCCACATCGTCACGCTGCCACCAGTGGCGGTACGCATGATGAAGGAATTCGTCGTGCGCTTCGGCGACCTCCCGACCGACCAGGCATGGCATGTGCAGACCCTGATCAACAACCTGCTGATCCAGGTGACGACGGATGGTGAGGAAGGCCGCCGCGCCTTCAACGACAAACGCCCGCCGAATTTCACCGGCGCGTTGCGCAAGCGCGGCGAGGCGTGGGAGCAGCCGTCGGCAGAAGACGCGGCCCGGTTGGATCAGGCTTACCGCAGCGGCGAATTCTGAACCCGGCGCCGCGCTGCCCCGACACGGCGCGGCGCCTGTCACGCGTCCGTGAATGTCCTCGAATGACAGACACCCGCGGTTGCAGCAGATTTCCTACCGTATCACGAAAAGCGAACGCACCGGGCCCGATTCTCGTCACGACTCGCACTGAACGTGCTAATCATGCAACCGACGGAGCATCAGGGGGATAACCTGCAATGCCGGGCAAGCGATTCATTCTGATTGTCGAAGATGACCGGGACCTCGCCCCGACCCTTACCGAGCACCTCATCGACGCCGGTGGCTTCTCGGTCGTCACAGCGACAAGCCTGGAAGAGGCGGATTCCGCATTCAACACCAGGGACGCACGGTTCGACGCAATCATTCTGGATATCGGTTTGCCGGACGGCGATGGACGGGACTATTGCGCCAGGCTGCGCCGGCAAGGCCACCAGATGCCGGTGATCATGTTGACCGGTGCCGACGGCGAGGCGGATGTGGTACGAGGTCTCGACTCGGGCGCCAACGACTACATCGCCAAGCCGTTCCGCTCCCATGAACTGATCGCACGGCTGCGCGCGCAATTGCGTTCGTTCGAGAGCAGCGAGGAAGCGGTGCTCTCGGTCGGGCCTTACACGTTCCGTCCGGCGCGCAAACTGCTACAGGACGCGGCAAAGAACCGCCGAATTCGCCTGACCGACAAGGAAGCAGCGATCCTCAAGTTCCTGTATCGGTCGGCAGCGCGTCCGGTGGACCGGCAGATCCTACTGCACGAGGTGTGGGGCTATAATCCCGCCGTGACCACACACACGCTGGAAACGCATATCTACCGCCTGCGGCAGAAGATTGAGGCAAATCCCGCCAATCCGTCGTTGCTGGTGACCGAGCATGGCGGCTACCGGCTGAATCCGGAGAGCGAAACGGCCGCCGCGGCATAGCCGAACGAAACCCGAGGCACTCATCCGAGAGCCCCGGCCCGACGCAGTAATGCGATTGCTTCGCCGCCGAGGTTGAGCAGACCCCGCAGCACCGAGTCGGTGTCGGCGCCGAGTCCTGGTGCCGGGCCCCACGCCCGACCGAAGCTCGCCCGCCACGGCAATCCCGGTAGCACACCCTGCCCTTCTCTTTCCCAGAAACCCCGCGCGCGCAGATGTGCGCTCGCTGCCAGATCAGTAGACGACGCAAGGGCTGCCGCCGGCACGCCGGCGCGCAGCAGCTCCGCTTCCGCCACAGATGCATTGCATTGCCCCAGCCAGGCACGAAGCGCCGCATCAATCTCCGCCCGGCTTTCGACGCGGAGATGGAATGCGAGGTCGGCCATCGTCCGAAGCCCCGGCACCAGCGCACACAAGTGCCGCCATTCATCATCGTTCCGCACAGCCAGACTGAGCCATGCATCGTCGCCGGCACAGCGATACGCACCGTGCGGAGCGAACCGGCGGGATCCATTCCCGCGCGGCTTCGGCGGATCGTCGAGCTGCGCGGCGAGCAGCGGCCCGGCCAAAGTCCACAGCATCGCCTCGATCATGGAGAAATCGACGCGTACCACCTCGCCGCGCCGACGCCGCCACAGCGCCGCGGCAACACCGAGCGCCATCATCAGCCCGCACATCGGATCCAGCCATGCGAAGCCAACGCGCGGAGGCACGTCCGGGTGCCGATTCAACCCCGCAAACCCGGCGTAGCACTGCAGCAGCGTTCCATACGCGGCCGCCCGCGATTCCGGCCCAGTGCGGCCGAGCCCCGATGCTGAGACGTAAATGAGGTCCGGATTGACCTCGCGCAGCGCCGCGGCGCCAAGGCCCAGCCGGTCCATCACGCCGGTGGCAAAGTTCTCGACCAGCACATCGCAACTCGCGGCCAGGGCACGCGCCGTCGCCACGGCTTGCGGTTGCTTGAGGTCCAGCACGATGCTGCGCTTTCCTTGTCCGAGCACCGTGTGCAGTTCAGACGTCCGGCCAGGATCACCGCGGCCCGGCGCTTCGACCTTGATGACCTCAGCACCCATCGCCGCCAGATGCCGCGTCGTGGTCGGGCCGGCAATCACCCAACTGAAGTCCAGCACGCGCACGCCGGACAGCGGCAACCCGGCGGCATTCGTGCCATCATCCGGGCGGAGTTGCGTCGCGTCACTCGGCTGAGGCGAGGTTCCCCGGCCCGGCCCGGGCATGTCGCGTTGGCGTGACTCGGCTGCCGCCACTGTCGAACGCGCATTGATACCGAACGGCGGTCCCGGCGCTTTGAGGCGCCTGCCGCCCACCTCGACCGACCGCCAGAATTGGCGATGCTGAAGCTGTGGCGATGCAAAGTGTTCGGATAGCTCGCGCAGTGGAAAGCTCGGCACGCGTGCGGCCTGCGCTGTATCCGCTATCCACTGTTTGTCGTGCTGGCGGCTCCACTCCGCCATCAGCGCGTGGAGCGCATCCCAATTCGCAATGCGATCGCGTTTCGTCATGAAGCGCGAGTCGCGGCCCCATTCGGGCGAACCCATGGCGTCCAGCCATGCGGCCCATTGATGATCCTCGCGCGGCGAAATCGCCGTATAACCATCGCGCGCCGGAAGAATGCAGACCGTTGCGCCGTTGCCGTCTCCCACCCGTTTGCGCGGCCGGGCCTTTCCGGTAAGGCCCGCATTGGCCAGTTCGGTCATGGCCAGCGTCGCCAGCGCCTCGTGCATCGACACGTCGATGTCCGCCGGCGCGCTGCCGAGCGCTGCGTGCATGCCCGCACAGGCAGCCGCAAGCCCGCCGACAAACGCAGATTGGGCGCCCACGGGCCGGATCGGTGCCTCGGACAGATCGTCCACCTGTCCGGTCAGCAGCCGCGCGATGCCACTGGCATAAAACAACGTCAGGTCGGTCGCGGGTTGCTCCGCCCGCGGGCCGGTCTGGCCGAACGGGGAAATGGCAACCAGCGTCGCGCGCCTGCTGAGCCGGCGCAGCGCCGCCGTGTCGTGCTCACGGGCACGCAGCTCGAAGGGTGAACCTTCAACAACGATCAGGTCAGCAGCTGATAGTGCGCCGCGCTGTGCCGCGTCGGCGAGATGTACCTTCCGGTGGTTGAGATGCCGGTAGAGTGGCGTGACGGCCCGCAGATCGGTGCAGGCAACGTTGGCACCGAGGTCGGAGAGAATGCGGCCGCACACGGCCGCGGCGAGGCCCGGCCCAAGCTGCACCACGCGGAAATCGGCCAGCAGCGACACGAACGTGTCCCTCCCCTGTCATTGCGGGACCCACAGGGCCAAAGCACTGTCTCACGCCAGATTGCTTCGTCGCTGCACACCCAAGGCGAAACCATGCCCCACATCGCCATCCCGGCGAAAGCGGGGACCTGTGCGCCACGCCGCCGAGGCGACACGACGTCGTGGCGGAGCTGGAGCTGAGATCCGCTACCCCAAACACCCCGCCGGGCTTTCCGGGTGGCAGGCGATGACGGCGGGGGAGGTCATCCGGCGGGAGCGGTGAACGCGCAGCGACCAGGCCCGCTAGCGTCGCAGCTCCATCTGGATCGGTCCCTCGCGGCGGCCATGGGTGAACTGGTCGACCTCGGGGCAACCGCTGTTCATTAGTTCGTCAGCCGGGCCGCTCCATACGATCTTTCCCTTGTGGATCATCGCTGCGCTGTCACCGATGCGCCGCGCGCTCGCTATGTCGTGCGTGATTGCCACCGCCGTGCTGCCGAGCCGTTTGACGCAGTCCACCAGCAGGTCATCGATCACCGCTCCCATGATCGGGTCCAGCCCGGTCGTTGGTTCGTCGAAGAACATGATGTCGGGCCGCGCAGCAATGGCGCGTGCCAGGGCGACGCGCTTTTGCATGCCGCCTGACAGTTCGGCCGGATACAGTTCGCCCACGGTGGCCGCCAGGCCGACCTGCGCCAGAATGTCGGGCGCGCGGCCGCGGGCTTCGGCACGCGTGATCTTTCGCTGGGCCAGCAGCGCGAACGTCACGTTTTCCCACACGGGCAGACTGTCGAACAGCGCCCCGTCCTGGAACAACATGCCGATGCGGGAGCGGATTTCCTCGCGCCGGGACAGCGGCTGCTGCAACACGTCCACGCCGTCGATCTCGATCACGCCGTGATCCGGCTCGATCAGGCCGAGGACGCATTTCAGCAGTACGGATTTACCAGAGCCGGAACCGCCGAGCACAACCATGGAGGTGCGCGGCATGACGTCGAGGTCGATGCCGTCCAGAACGACCTTGTCGCCGAAGCGCTTGTGCAGGTCGCGCAGGCGGATTTTGGGAATGATTTCAGACATGTGGAGCGGCGACAGAACCATTCGGGTGCGCTGCTCTTGTGCCACGTGGCGGCGGTCGATGCCACCTATTGATCGACGCGGCCGGTTGATCCAGATCAGTGCAGCCCTGGCCATGAGGCGCACAGAAGGCGGGGCCGCGGCGAAGGATGGTTCTTCCGATGGATCCAGAGACCCACACCGACGAATCAACATGCGCGAAGGACGTGATGACGGCCAACGTGATCACCGCCCGCCCCGACTCCTCGATCGCCGAGATCGGCCGCGTTCTGCTGGACCACGGCATTAGCGCTGTCCCCGTGGTCTCGGATGACGGCGTGCCGATCGGCATGGTAAGCGAAGGCGACTTGCTTGGCCGCACAGCGGCGGAACGCCGCACCCGGCGCGACTGGTGGCTGGCGGTGGTCGCCGGCGCGCAGCCTCTGGACGACGATTTCCGGGCGCACGTCAACGCCGCCGGACGTACCGCGCGAGAGGTCATGACCGCGCCACTGGTCACCGTCAGCGAGACCACCGGTCTGGGTGAGATCGCGCGGCTGCTTGCCACCCATCACATCAAGCGCGTGCCGGTGCTGCGTGACGGCCGCCTCGTCGGTATCATCAGCCGCGCTGACGTGGTACGAGCCATGGCGCTCGCGCAGCAACATGTCGATCCAGCGGCCAGGTCGCATCACGGGTTCCTTTCGGACCTGTTCGGTGAATACCACCTGCCTGCGTGGGAGACCGCTGCGGCGCGCCCGGCATCGGAACAACCGAAGCCGGCGCGACGTGGACTCACCGCCGACGATTTCCGTCAGCTTGTCGAGGATTTCCACGAACGCGACGTTCAGCAGCGCGACGAAGCCCGGCGAGCGGCCGCAAACCAACGCCGCCAGCGGGCACGGGAACTGATTGACGCGCACGTGTCCGATGACACCTGGCGCGCCATGCTGCACCATGCCCGCGAGGCTGCGGAGGCCGGTCAAGCGGAATGCATGATCCTGCGGTTTCCCAGCCCGTTGTGCATCGACGGTGGGCGCGCAATAAACACTGCAGAAGCGGACTGGCCGGCGACACTGCGGGGCGAGGCCGCCGAAATCTACCTGCGCTGGGAACGGGATTTGAAGCCGCGGGGCTTTTCATTGTCGGCACGGGTGCTGGAGTTTCCTGACGGTAAGCCGGGAGACATCGGCTTGTTCCTTGCCTGGGCCTCAGCCTAACGCAGGCGGAGCACCGAACAACGTCGTCGGTCCTTCCGGCGCATCATGACGATCAGGGCTGACCGGAGGGCTGTGCGTTCGCGGGATCCGCGGGCAGGGTCACGGTAGGGCGCGATGCGTCGCCCTCGTCACTGTCCACCGTCAGATCGCCGCCCTGCGAACGCAGCGTCGACACGACGACGAGTATGACGCTGGCGCCGAACGCGGCGCAGGCGAAACTGATAGCGCGCCTTCCCTTGCCTCTCGCACAACGGGTGCGAGAAGGCTTCGCCGCAAGGGCGCGGGCAAAACAAGACGCTCAGTTTCTTGCCGCGGCCAGAGCTCAGCAAGCCAAGCTGGAGACGAGGCTCGTGCAGCTGAAGAGAAGGAGACGATCGCTTCGCTCGTCGCGAAGAAATCGGGACTCGCCGGTGATCCGTTGATTGCCTTTGTGGCGGATCTTGCGCCGGAGGATCGCGACAAGATCGCCATCCCGGCGGAGCGCCGGGACGCAATTGCCTTGCGAAGGGCGTCGCTGCTGGCCGCGAAGGGCAAGGCGTTGTTAGGCTGCACGACAACGGAATTGGATCGCTGGGACGCGGATGGCCGTCTCCCCCATCTGGACCGGCGAGTTTTGCAATTTGAGCGTGCGACATCGTGCCGATTCCGGCGTGAGGCTCAAGTCGCGTCGGCTGTCACGAATGTTGCCGTCTGGCGGGAACAGGATCGCACCCGCAAAGCATTCGGGCGCCGTGGCTTACGGCCGGTATAAAAGCCAGACGTGCGATGCGGGCCAACCGCGTGCCGCACAGCATGAGCGCCAGCAACGCGGCAATCTTGCTGGATTTCGTGCCCGACTTCCGCGTCGCGGCCTCCAATCAAGACCGGCCCGCCTTAACACCGGTCAGCACCGTGGCCGAGAGCGGCGTGTCGATGTCTTCCAGCGCAGCGAGTGCCGCTTCGCGCAGTGTGGCGTGTGACCGTGCGATCCGCCCCAGCAGCACGACGACCTCCTCATCCGCCAGCCGCGCGACCGCCTCGATCACCTCCGCGCACGGCGCCCTTCGCAATGATTGCAGCAGCGCCGGCAGCGCCTCCGCGCGCCCAATCCGCCCCAGCGTGCAGGCTGCGGCCATTGCCACCGGCTCGTGTAAGTCCCCCAGCAGTTGCAACAACACGTCGACCACGCGACGCGTATTCGGCACGCACCGGCACGCGGGGGCTCGTACCTCAGGATCGGCATGCCGCAGCACCACCACCGCTACGTCCTCCGGCAACCGACAGCGCAGTGAGGCGGCGGCGCGCACCGCCTCGCACAGGCCGGGCCCCTGCACCACCTGGGTCGCGATCAATCGCCGCACCGCTGCAGCAGCGTCCGTCCCGCCGATCGCCGCGAGCGCTTGCAGCGACGAAATTTGCTCCGGCACGGCGCGATGCAGGCCGAATCCCCTGAACCGCCGGCACAGAGCCTCCAGCGCCGGCACCGCGGCGCGGAGCCCGCGATGTGCGGCTTCCTCGGTCAACGCAATACAGTTGCTCAGCCCGGCGGACGGAATCGACTCGATCAGCTCGGCATCCGACAGTTCCGCTACGTGCAAAGGCTCACGGTGCCAGCCATCCGCGACTGCCGTCGGCCGGACGCCCCCCGCCGCAAACAGATCGAGCTGCTGCATTCCCATCGCATCATTATGCGGCGATTCGCGGTAACGGGCGATTGGCTTTTCGCTTTTCGCGAAGAAACCCAGCGCACCACATCTGGCCAGCCGGCGGGGGGAATGGAGGGCTCCATCGGTGCGGCTGAAAACGAGCCAGTTACGCGCACGCTCGCGCGCGGGCGTCAGGACGGCACCAACCGGCTGACGCTGATCTTCGTCCGCCGTTGAAGCCGCGCCAGCGCCTCGCGCTGTGGCGGGCGCCTCCCAAATGATGCGAAGATCAAGCCCATGATCATCGACATGCACACTCATGCTGGCCGGCCGCGCCGGAGTGGACCGGTGGACACAACGGTGCTCGCCACCATGGCGCCCGGAGGAATGGCCGCAGCCGTGGTTTCGGCCATTGCCGATCTGCCGATGATCCGCCGCAATCCGCAGACAAAACGTCTGGAAAAGGTCCGCGATCCGATACCTGGCGAGAGTCTGCAGGCCGTCGACGATTACCTGGCCAGCTTCGAGGCCACGGGCCTACGGGTCGCCCGCGAGCCTCACGAAATCCTCGCCGGCGATCCGGCGCTCGTGCTTGCCGTAGAAGGCTGCGACTTCCTGGAAGGCAACCTGGATCGGCTCGACCTGCTTGAGCGCCGGGGCGTGCGCAGCATGCAGCTCACGCATTACCTCGTGAACGAGACCGGCGACATTCAGACTGCCCCGCCGGTGCACGGCGGCCTGACGGCGTTCGGGGCTGATGCGGTGCGGCGGATGAACCGCGTCGGCATTGTGGTTGATGTGGCGCATTGCTCCGAGGACACGGTGAAGGGCGTGGTCGCCGCGACTACCCGACCGATTCTGTGCACGCACGCTAATCTGAAGGAGCCAACTCACCCCGACGGCGACCATCCCCGCTATATAAGTCTTGATTACGCCCACATGGTCGCCGGGACCGGCGGCGTGATCGGAGCGTGGGTCGCGGTGCTATGGAAAGAGGGGCTGGCCGGCCTGATCCGACACATGTTCCGCCTGATCGACGCTGTGGGGATCGACCACGTTGGTATCGGGACCGATCTGCCGGCCGGTGCAGCGAGGGAGGCGATGCCGGACTTCTCCCGCCACCATGAGATCGCGGAAGCACTACGGCGGCACGGCATGACGGAGGACGAGGTGACCAAGGTCTGTGCCAGCAACTGGCTGCGCGTGTTCCGCGCCGTGCGCGCCTGATGGACAGCGACGCCCTTAAGCGTGCCGCTGCTGAGGCCGCTGTCGCGCTGGTGCAGAGCGGCATGGCGGTCGGACTCGGCACCGGGTCCACCGCCTATTACGCTATCGCCGCACTGATCCGCCGGGTGCGCGAAGAACGGTTGCATATCGTGGCGATTGCCACGTCAGAACGCAGCGCCGCTCAGGCGCGGGAAGGCGGTTTGCAACTGACCGATTTCGCACATCACCCGCGGCTGGATCTCACCATCGACGGCGCCGATGAGATCATGCGTGGCACACTTCACCTGTTGAAAGGTGCCGGTGGTGCCCTGTTGCGCGAGAAGATCGTGGCCTCGGCCAGCAACCGCCTGGCCATCATCGCCGACCAGTCGAAGCTGGTGGACCAGCTAGGGGTCGTTGCTCAGGTGCCAGTGGAAGTGGTACGTTTCGGCTGGGAAACCACAGCCGAGCGCGTGTCCCGCCTTGCCGAGCCCCGGCTGCGGCTGGGTCCGGACGGAGGGCCGTATCGCACCGACGGCGGCAATTATATTCTGGATTGCACGTGTGGAGCGATCGCCGACCCAGCGGCGCTGGAAGCCGCTCTGGCACGTATCGTCGGCGTGGTGGAGAGCGGATTGTTCATCGGTATGGCCGATGTCGCATTCGTGGCTGGACCTGACGGCGTTGCTCGACTGGGGAGTTCGGCCGCAGCGTAACGTGCGACGCAGATACCCTTGGCCGACGCGGTGACCGTTCACCAGGCCCTCAAGCTTCACACCACTCGTGCGGTGACGACCGCACGCAAGCGGCGTGGATTCGCTGACTTGCGGCAGAATCGCTCGTGCACGGTGTGGTCACGCGCGGCGCGCAACGGGCAGATTTCACTGTCCCGCCGCGACCACGCGGGTGGCGTTTCGGCCGCAACCCGACCCACCGGGGTTGCCGCCCACGCGCGACCGCGGCCTTGATTGAGCTCTTACGCGAACCACCGACAGTCAATCGACGAGCTGGCAGTGGCGTTCGGGATGGACACGCCGGAATATCGCTTTCGCCATTCTTGCGAGGAAAACGCCGCACCAACGCCGCCGCGTCGATGCAGCAATGCCGAATTGGTTCGTCGGTCGTTCGGATCCATGACGGACCCGTAATGGCCGTGTGTCAGTTGGCTGGTCGATGGGCGCAAGCACCTATGCCATGCACCAGCGGCTCGCACAGGTTCTTCGCCGTATCTATTCCGGAGGCAATTAAATTTGCAGTCTGGCACGTGGGACGTCAGGCTCGGGACCGCTCCGGCCACAGTCCGCGCCGCCGCGCGAACGCACGGCGTTCCGTTCGTTCCGGTGCGCTCCGAACCCGGACGACGGCCGCTTTGTGCCAGCAGCCCTTTGGACGGATCGATGACGGCCCGTGGCGTCGTGCAGGCCGTCCGCGTAGCCTGTGAGGCGCCACACGTCGAACGGTGTGATTCTCGCGCAACAAACCGCAGCTGGGCTGACGGCACGTGCCGGTGGAGGCGCCGCGTCCTGAGCCTGTTCAACGGTGGAGGCGTGTTCAACGCGACGACGGCATAGACGCAACTCATTGGCGTCATTACATTCGGCATCGGCCCAGCGATGCCGAAGCTGACGGCGGCTGATTGCCGAACCGGCCGCATCGTCAATGCCAACGTCGCCCAGTACTCATTTTCAGTGAACCCGGGCGTGCCGGCCGTCCAGGCGATCCTGGCGCCAAACAATGCGCGCGCCGCCAACCCCTCGCGTGCGAACGGCATCCGTGAACGATCGATCGGCGGCACGGCTGCCGGCGCTCACTCAGGTGAGCCTGCGACTGGCTAGCGCGCAGACGCGGTGGCATTCCGCGTCGAGGACAAGCTGCTCTACACGCGAAAGCCCAGGTCAGAGCCGGGCTTTCGCGCCCTCGTCGGATCGGTTGACGGTTCCTTGACACCTTTCGGGACGGTGCCTAGAACACCGCCTCTTTCCACCGGCACCCCCGGCATAGCGATCATCGGAACCCATGGCCAACACTGCATCCGCGCGCAAGCGCAACCGCCAGACCGTGAAGCGAACCGCGCGCAACGCGGCGCGCAAGTCCCGCATGCGGACATTCGTGAAAAAGGTGGAGGCGGCGGTCGCCAGCGGCGACAAGGAAGCGGCAGTCGCAGCTCTCCGCGCGGCACAGCCTGAAATGCAGCGCGCCTCGGGCAAGGGCGTTGTTCATAAGAACACGATGGCGCGCAAACTCTCGCGGCTTTCCGCGCGCATCAAGGTGCTCGCTGTGGGTTGAACTGATTTGTCACGCCGGTTGACCAGAGCGGTTGACCGGCGGCGCAGCGGGCGTGATACTCGCTTATTGGGAGCCCCGACGCATCGTTTGTTCCGGGGGCAGGGAGTAATTGTGCGAGTCCCCTCCAACGTTATTGTCTCGTTACTTGGGCGTCCGACAATACTCCGAGAAATGATATTTCTTTTTGTCTTGGATCCACTAGCTGCGATCAGATTCTATTTGCATTGTGGCGGAAGTCTGACATAAGCGTTACTCGGCGTTCATACCTGACGAGCGGCTCCTCCTTCTCTCTTTCTACGATCGCTTCGTTCTGCCGGCGGCCGCCGGCGGGGTGGATGTTGTTTTCGGCGGAACCAACCGCCGGCTGCTTGCGGAGTTGAATGAGGGCAAAAGAACCGATCGGGGAGCTTGCGGCATGCAATTCGTCGTGGAGCAGGAGAGAGTGGCGACAACACAACTCGCCGCGCAGTGGGCGCGCATCCGTGGCCGTCTGCAAAATGAAGTCGGTGACGTCGAGTACCGCACCTGGCTCCGTCAAATGACCCTCGCCGGTCTCACCGGCGACGAAGTTGCCATCAACCTGCCGACAAGGTTCTTACGGGATTGGGTGAAAGCCCGTTACGGCGACCGGATCGCAACCCTGTGGCACGCCGAGAACCCAACCGTCCACCGCATCGACATCCGGGTCGGCCCGTCCGTCGGTGCCATCTCGAATGCACGCGACAGCCTCGCGGAAAGCCTTTCCTCCGCCGATCCCGATCTGTCTCCGCCGCTGCCGATGAGCCGCGGTCACGAGCGCGGGGCTGACCGCACCGAACCGCGGTCCGAGCTCGCCGCGCCGCTCGATCCGCGTTTCACCTTCGATGGCTTCGTCGTCGGCAAGCCAAATGAATTTGCCTATGCCTGCGCACGCCGCGTGGCGGAGCAACCGTCATCGCCGGGGTTCAATCCCTTGTTCCTGTATGGCGGTGTCGGGCTGGGAAAGACGCACCTCATGCACGCGATCGCCTGGGAGCTGATCGCACACTCGAAGGACAGCGCCGCGCCGGTATCGGTCGCTTATATGTCGGCCGAGAAGTTCATGTACCGGTTTATCGCTGCGATCCGGAATCAATCGACCATGGAGTTCAAGGAAAACCTCCGCGGCGTCGATGTCCTGATGATCGACGACCTGCAATTCCTGATCGGCAAAGAAAACACGCAGGAGGAATTCTTCCACACCTTTAATGCATTAATCGATGCTGGTCGGCAAATTGTTGTGTCGGCGGACAAGTCGCCATCCGATCTGTCGGGATTGGAGGACCGGCTGCGCACGCGGCTCGGCTGCGGCATGGTGGCCGACCTGCACGCGACGACATTCGAGCTGCGCATTTCCATTCTCCATGCGAAAGCGCAGCGCGCCGGCGTGCCGGTGCCGGACAAGGTGATGGAGTTCCTGGCGCACAAGATCACCACGAACGTGCGCGAGCTCGAGGGCGCGCTGAACCGTTTGATCGCGCATGCCAATCTGTTTGGCCGGAACGTGACGCTGGAAGCTGCGCAGGAGGTGCTGCACGACATCCTGAAGGCGCACGACAAGCGCGTCACGATCGAGGAGATCCAGAAAAAGGTTGCGGAGCACTACAACATCCGGCTGACCGACATGTCGTCCGCTCGCCGGGCACGCAACGTGGCACGGCCGCGGCAGGTGGCGATGTACCTCGCGAAACAGTTGACGCAGCGGAGCTTGCCGGAGATTGGGCGGCGGTTTGGCAACCGCGATCACACGACGGTGATGCACGCGGTGTCGCGCGTGGGGCAGCTGATGGAAGTCGATGCGAGTTTCGCCGAGGACGTGGAGCTCCTGCGGCGGATGCTGGAATCTTGACCGCGCCCGCGAGGCAGCAGAGGTCGGGCTGCCTGAGCGCCGAGGCTAAGGCTGGCGAGGTTCTGCCTGAGGCTCGTGATGACCGAGTATCCTTGATTTCCCGCGCCGCTGAGATCTGCGGCCGCTTCCGCAACGCGAGGGAGCTGGTCTCAACGCGGGAGAGATTTTTTCTATTGACGCCTGTTTGACACCTGCCGGCCCCCTGCCTATGGTCCGCGCCCTCTGTTGCAGGTGCGAACAGGCGGGACGCCAGCCCGGCCTGTGTAGCGTCTTGGTTCCCAGGAAGCGGTACGGTCCCACATGAAGGTTCTGGTCCCCGTCAAGCGGGTGGTTGACTACAACGTCAAGGTTCGCGTGAAAGCCGACGGCTCTGGCATCGACACCGCCGGGGTGAAGATGTCGATGAACCCGTTCGACGAGATCGGCGTCGAGGAGGCGGTTCGCCTGAGAGAGAAAGGTGTCGCGACCGAAGTCGTCGCAGTGTCGCTCGGTGTGGCGCAATGCCAGGAGACGATCCGCACGGCGCTGGCGATGGGCGCCGACCGGGGTATTCTGGTCGAAACAGATGCCGAGCTGCAGCCCCTCGCCGTCGCGAAGCTGCTGAAGGCAATTGCTGACAAGGAACAACCGAGGCTGATCATTCTCGGCAAGCAGGCAATCGACGACGACATGAACGCGACCGGACAGATGCTGGCCGCCTTGCTCGACTGGCCGCAGGGCACATTCGCCTCGAAGATCGCGATCGAGGGCGACGGAGTCACCGTGACGCGCGAGGTGGATGGCGGCCTCGAGACCGTGGCGCTGACCTTGCCGGCAATCATCACCACGGACCTGCGGCTGAATGAGCCGCGGTACGCGTCCCTGCCGAACATCATGAAGGCCCGAAAGAAGCCGATCGACGTGATGAAGCCGGCCGATCTCGGCGTCGATCCCGCGCCACGACTGGCAACCCTGAAGGTGAGCGAGCCGCCGAAGCGCAAGGCGGGCGTCAAGGTTGGATCGGTCGCCGAACTCGTCAGCAAGCTGCGCACCGAAGCCAAGGTGATCTGACGTTGCGCCAATTCCGTCCACCCGTCGTCGCCGGCCGCTTTGTGATGGCCGGGCAAGGCCGG
>JASHQG010000315.1 GCA_030037665.1 Acetobacteraceae bacterium | reverse complement strand
AGTTCGGCCCGCCGGTGGGCGAAATCCTGACCTTCCGTTGGTATGGCTGGCTCACGCCGACCTGGCATGTCGGCGCCGTGCAGTCGTCGACCAACCGGTACTGCATCCTCAAGCCGGCGGTCATGGCGGTTTCACACGGCAGCATGGTGGTGGAGCGCCGGCTGCCGGATGGCCGGACGTTCCTTGCCCACTGGGCCGGCGGCCCGACCAGCGACGATGGCGGGAATTGCGGCAGCGACGTCGATCTCGCGATCGGGCTCGCGGCAATGCAGACGCTGGTGAGCGCCGATGCAAAGGCGGTGCACTGGTATTTCATTGGGTCGTGAGGCGCGCGTCGCGCTGCGCTTCGGCGAGGGTCCGTGACATCGCGGGGGGCGCCGGTTACCTGTTGGTTGCTCGAACGAGAGTGCGCACATTGGCCGGTTGCGGCGGTCGTCGGCCGGCCCGTTCTCGTTGAGAGCGCACGGCTCGCCCCGGAACGTCGCGGCATCCGGTGTGATGCAGATCTGTCTCCCGCTACGTGCGCGCGTCGTGCATCGTGCGGCGCCGTTGCGATGAGGCGAGCAGGCGGGCATGCACCAGCAGCGACTGATCGGGCGTTAGCAGCCGGGCTCGAGCACGTTCCGCGCAGGCGATGCTGCAATATGGTGCGCGTTGCGGTGTCGCGATCGCACGCGAGCCGCGCCAGCTTTCTCGGCACCACTGCCGGAAGCCCAGCGCGGTCTGCCGCACATTGAGCCGGCGGTCCGGTCTGTGGTCCCGCGGACAGCCCTCGTGGGGACGCCGCCCTCAACAGGTCCCGGCCGGAGATGACGACGCTGTCGGGCGCCGACACTGTCCAACAATCGTGCCCGGGAACCATCGGCGCCTGAGTCGGGGGACGGCATGCTGATTGCTTGGTCCACACATGAGAGAGCCGTCGCGAACACACCCGGAGACGCTGCCCGGCGCAGCCATCGATGCACGTCGTGGTGACGGCGGCACCATCCGCAAACCTGGAGCCGTACGATCATGCCAGCGCGCCCATTCCACCTCGGCTGGTTTCTTCAAGGCTCCAGCGTGCAAGCCTGGGGAGAGCCGTGGACCGGCCATATCGGCACCACCTGGATGGTTCCGGACCTGTTCCTCGACATGGCGCGCAGTCTCGAACGCGCCTGCTTCGACTATATCCTACTGGAAGACAGCTCCTACGTCGGCGAGAGCTATAACGGCTCGACCGAAATCTACCTGAGCCACGGCATTGCAGTGCCGCGCCAGGACCCGTCGGTGATGGCCGCGCTGATGACCGCGGTCACCTCGCGCATCGGCATCGTACCGACCTTCGGCACCTATGCCTATCCGCCCTATCTACTGGCGCGTCTGGTCGCAACCCTCGACCAGGTGTCGCAAGGTCGTATCGGCTGGAATGTCGTTACCGGCAGCTCCGACTTCGCGGCCATGAATTTCGGTATGAAGGGCATGCCGGAACATGATCGGCGGTACGACATGGCCGATGAATACATGCAGGTCGCACGCGCCTTGTGGGCGTCCTGGGAACCGGGGGCGATCATTGCCGACCGCGACAGAGGCATCCTCGTTGATCATACCAAGGTGCATGCCGTCAATCACGAGGGTCGGTTCTTCAAGACCCGCGGCCCGCTGAACTCCGGACCATGCCCACAAGGCCAGCCGGTCATCGCCCAGGCCGGGGGGTCGCCGCGCGGGCGCCGGTTTGCCGCACAGCACGCGGATACCATTGTGGCACACACAAAGGGCATCGCCGCGGCCAAGGCTTATCGCGACGATGTGCGTCAGCGCATGGTCGCATACGGCCGCAACCCCGATACCTGCAAAGTCTTGTTTCTAGCGGCACCAATCATCGGCCAGACCGAAACCGAGGCGCAGGACCGCCGGCAGATGCGCCTGGAACGAGCACGTCAGCAAATCCCGCAGCGGCTGGCGCATCTGGGCAAAATCACCAACATCGACTTCGGTAAGCTCGACCTGGACCAGCCGCTGGCCGAGCTGACCACCAATGGACATCAACAGACACTGGAACAGTTCAGGGGCAGCTTGCCCGACAAGACGCTGCGCACGTTGCTGGAGAGCTATAACACGACGGCGCTCACCGTCGAACTTGTTGGCACGCCTGATTCCGTCGCTGGACAGATGGCGGAAGCCATGGAAGCAACCGGGGGCGACGGTTTCCTGTTCTCGCTGCCGAACGTTAGCCGGCGCGCGCTGGCCGAGATCGAAGACGGACTGGTTCCCGCCCTGCAGTCGCGCGGCCTGGTGCGCGCCGCGTACACACACCAATATTTTCGCGACAATCTGCTGGAATTCTAATAAGGCAGGAGCACGCGCTATGACGCAGCAGGGATTCCATCTGGGCGGGCACCAGGCATGGGGATTGGGGCCTATGCCGGACCAGGAAGCGCGGTGGGCACCCGGCTGCAATATTGTGATCGATCCTTGGCATGAGCGGATCCCGAGCTGAGCATGGAGGCCAGCCGCTTCACCCCGCAGACGGTACGGGCCGCAACCTCACGCGGCGCCAAGGTCTCGCTGGTCGACCTCGAAAAACAGTTTGACGGCGTCGGTGCCGTTTGCGGCATCTCGTTGGAAATCGCCGCGGGCGAGTTCCTGACATTGCTTGGCCCCAGCGGCTCGGGCAAGACAACCACTCTGATGATGATTGCCGGCTTTGAAACACCCACCGACGGTGACATCGCGATCGACGGACATTCGGTGATCGGCGCGGCACCGCACAAGCGCAACATCGGCGTGGTGTTTCAGAGCTACGCGCTATTCCCCCACCTGACGGTGGGCGAGAATATCGCCTTTCCCCTGAAACAGCGTGGCATGAACCGTGCGAGCCGCGAGCGTCTGGTCGGCGAATGTCTGGCGATGGTACAGTTGGCCGGCTACCAGACGCGGTATCCTCGGCAACTGTCCGGCGGCCAGCAGCAGCGTGTCGCGCTGGCGCGGGCCATCGTTTTCCAGCCACGTCTGCTCTTGATGGACGAACCACTTGGTGCACTGGACAAGCAGCTTCGCGAGAACCTGCAACTGGAAATGCGTCGGCTGCATGCCGAGCTGGGCATTACCTTCGTCCATGTCACGCATGACCAGGAAGAGGCGCTGACCATGTCTGACCGCATCGCTGTCATGAACGAAGGGCGGATCGTGCAAGTGGGGTCACCGCAGGATCTCTACGACCGTCCTGGCAGCCGATTTGTCGCATCGTTCATCGGCGAGTCGAACTTCTTCTCTGGCGTGGTGCACGGCGCGGAGGACGGTCTGGTTGCTGCGAAATGTGGATCGGCTGTTGTGCGCGGTATTGCGGCGCGGCTGCCGCCGGTCGGCGGCGCGGTTACGCTGACTGTGCGACCCGAGCGGATGCGCTTCGCCGACCCTGGCGCCGCACCAGCCGACGGCGAAAACCGTATCCGCGCCACAGTCGCCGAGGCGATGTTCGCGGGCGAACGCTGCCGCTACCTGCTGCACGCGGACGATGGCGAACCATTGGTCTTGAAAGAGCCGTCGGGAGCCGGGACACGGCGGCGCGCAAAGGGGGAGGTGGCCGACGTGGTCTGGCCTGTCGCCGATACAGCTGTGGTATAGCGCCGCCACTGTGTGACGGCCGGGTACAAGCGGTTCGGGTCGGACGGCCACCTGCCTGCACTGCTCTGCGGTGGCCGAAGCAGCGCGGTCTCGAATCGGGCGATGCTGTCGATGCGTCGCCTCTCATTGAGGGCCGGCGGCATGGCGACAGCCGCGGCCACGGGTCCGCAGCCGTTGCGACACAGCCTGCGTGGCACTGCGCAAGACACCCCTCGGCGGGCTTGCGTGACATCCCGTTCCTCGAGTTTGGCCTGCCGCGCACGCGACGCGCTCGACGCAATAAAGTGGCCCGGCGCTGCAAGTGCCGCCGGCAGGGACCATCTCTATCCCAACTGGAAAGCCGCCCATTTCGCCAGCACCGCGTCGCGGTTCTTGGCCCACCATGCCGAATCGTAGACCAGCAGTTGCTTCGCGATTGGCGCAGCGGTCGGTAATTGCGTCAAGCGCTCCGGCGGGATGTAGCGCGAGGCCTCGCTGTTGACGAAGCCGTACGGGATCAACATTGACAGTCGTGCCTGCGAAATCGGCAGCGTAATGAAGGCGCAGAATTTCTCAGCGTTATCGCGATTGGGCGATCCCTTGACGATGGCCCAGCAGTCGCGCTTCAGCAAACCTTGGTTCCACACGATCTTAACCGGCGCGCCGGTAGCCTGGATAGCCGCGATACGTCCATTCCAGGCCGATCCCATCACGACATCCTTGTCGTTCAACATTTGCGCCGGGATGGCCCCGGCGTCCCACCATTTCACCACGTCAGAACGAACTTTCGCGAGGCTCGCATAAGCAGCATCGATGTCGATGGGATAGATCTTGCTCTTGGGTGTTCCCGCTGCGAATTCGGCGAATTCGAGTTCCGGCACCAGCCCGCCGGTTCCGGAGGTCAGCGTGCGCGGGCCGGGGAATTTCCCGCTGTCCCAGAAGTCCTTCCATCCACCCGGTTGCGCGGATGTGAATACATCGCTGCGATACGCCAGGATCTCGGAATAGGGCAACATATCGATGGCATATTTATAGCGGTAGAGTGGTGCGATGTGGGCGGTGTCAAATGGCTTGTAGTCGATCGGTTCCCAGTAGTCGCCCTTGTTCTGCAGGTTGATGATGTCGCCGCGATCGAACTCACCGATGTCGTATTCAATCGACTTCGTGTCCACCATCGCCTTGACCTTGGCGACATCGGGACCTTCGGATTCGATCACCTTGACGCCGCAAAGCTGTTCGAACGGCTTGAAATAGGCCTCTCGCTGTGCCGCCTGGAACGCGCCGCCGTACGAGCAAACGCGCACCTCGCCCTTGCCTTTCAGCTCGGCCGGCACCGAGGTGATTGCTGGCAACTTCACGGCCGGGGCGGCGAACGCGGGAAACGCCAGCGGCGCAGTCAGAGCCGCCATGGCCGCAGCGCGGAGGCCGAAGCGCGCGCCGGCGGCCATCAGTTCCCGGCGGCGGAAATCCGCGATATGCGGCGGTTCCGCCGCGGCCTGAACAATGCTCCGTGCCAGCGCCGGCGGTGGTTCTTTTGACATGAGGCCTCCTTTGTTGGCGTTGCCGATCGATTGCAAGCTGGCCGGTGCTAAGCGGTGCGCAGCCGGGCACTGCGCCGGCGCAGCATTTCCGCGGAGAGCATCAGCAGTGTCGTAAAGGCGATCAGCAGGGTTGAGACCGCCGCAATCGTCGGCTCGATGTTAAATCGGATCTGGTCCCACATCAGCCGCGGCAGGGTGACCGCGGTGTTGCCCGAGACGAACAATGCCACCAGCAGTTCGTCGAACGACGTGATGAAGGCGAATACAGCGCCAGCGAATATCCCGGGGCCCACGAGAGGGAGCGTGATCTGGCGGAACGTCGCCAGCGGCGAGGCGCCGAGACTCATAGCCGCATATTCCAGCCGCTGGTCGAAGCCGTACAACGTGGCCGAGACGTTGATCACGACGAATGGCACCGCGAGACAGGTATGCGCGAGAACGAGGCCGAGCGGACTGCCAATGAGGCCCAGGCGGGCATAAAAGAAATAGACGCCGATGGCGACGATGATGCCAGGGACGATGACCGGTGTCAGGATGAAGGCATTGATGATGCGGGAGCCGCGAATACGGCCGCGCACCAGGGCAAAGGCCGCCGGCGTCCCAAGCAGTACCGCGAGCGCCGTCACCGTCAGCCCGACCCAGAGGCTGAGCCATGTCGCGCCCATCCAGGTCGGGTCGGTCACGAAGCGCTCGTACCACCGCAGGCTGAACCCCGGCGGCGGAAACGTTAAGTATTGGCCAGAGGAAAACGACAGCGGAATGACAACGAAGATCGGTAGCGCCAGAAAGATCAGCACCAGCACTGCCACGACAGCGGCGAGCGGATGGATCGGAGCCGCACCACGTCCATTCATGCCATGCGGCCGAACAAGCGTTCGACTCCCAGTGCCTTGCTCAGCACGGCGAAGCTGCCCAGGGCGATCGCCAGCAACACGACGGCGAGGGCCGAAGCGAAAGGCCAGTTCAGCAGTTCGACCTGCTGTTGAATCAGCATCGAGATCATCAGGTCGCGTGGCCCGCCGACCAGCGCGGGGGTGATGAAGAACCCGATAGCCAGGATGAACACCAGCAGCGAGCCGGCGAACACGCCCGGCAGACTGAGCGGCAGCAGCACCTGGCGGAACGTTGCGGCGGGTGGCGCACCCAAACTCGCGGCGGCCTTCAGCAACGCCGGATCGATCCCACGCAGCGTGGCGTAGAGTGGCAGGATCATGAATGGCAGCAGCACGTGCGTCATCGCCAGGTCGACGGCGAACGTGGTGTTCAGTAAGCGGAGCGGATACTGGGTGACGCCTATGGCGCGCAGCGCCTGGTTGATGATTCCATCACGGCCCAGCAACACCATCCAGGCATAGGTGCGCACGAGGATGCTGGTCCAGAATGGCAGCAGCACGGCGATCAGCAGCAAATTCGCCTTTGTCCTGGGCAGCCGTGCTAACAGATAGGCGACCGGATAGCCAAGCACCAGAGCAGCCACGGTTGTGACGAGGCCGATGCGCGCCGTGATCCAGAAGATCAGCATATAAATTGGCGACGAGAACAAGGCCTGATAATGCGCGGTTGTCACATGCGGCTCGGCAATACTGCGCCACATCATTGCGAGGACCGGATAGGCGTAGAACACGCCGAGCAACAGCAAGAGCGGGGCCAGCAGCAGCAACGGAGGCACGCCAAAGGTGGCAATGCGCCATGTGTCGCGGCTGGCGGTCCGACCAGAGGCCGACGCAGCGTCGGCGCTCCGCCTGCCGATCCCAGATAGGACATTCTCTGGCCGGCTCATGCGCCTCGCTCTGTTTCGTGCCGCAACGACCATCGCCTGATGCAGAAATAGGCAGCGTATCCAAACTATAGGCAGGCCGCTCAAGGAAGGGCCAATTGAGGACACTATATAAGCAGATGCCGCGGCGGCAAGCCAAAAGCAGCCAAAAGCGGCGGCAGCCATCGGTGCTGTTGTTGGCGGGATCGTCACCGTCTGCCTGATGTTGAGCCGCGCCCGGTGTCTGGCGCGAGTGCCGGGCGGGCTGCCTTGGACTCGTGCAACGCCACGACAGCGGCGATCTTCGGCACCGACCCGGCACGGACCGACGGCAATCCTGCGCAGCACATCCGAGGCGGCACGCCACAGGATGGCATCGAAGACCCCGTCGTGCTGGTTGCGATCTCAGACACCGCCGGCCGAATCATGAAGGCGAAGCGGACATGCGCTGCCGGCGCTGGCTCGATCTGATGCGGGAACTTCAAGGGAGACCCGGTTTCGGCAGAACCTCGTGGTCACCATGCACACCGTGTGACTAGTCGCACCTGTGTCGCACAAGATCCCATGATGACGTCGGTGGCTCGCCAGCAGCGCCGGCCCATTCTGTCGCGCGT
>JASHQG010000314.1 GCA_030037665.1 Acetobacteraceae bacterium | reverse complement strand
CCAGCTTGTACATCGCCAGCACGCGATAAAACAAAAAGTCCGATACATCGCGCCCGGTGAGCCGCGCGTATTCGGCCACCGCCTGCTGGCGCGGCCAGAGGCAGGCCTCATCCGCGGGCATCTGTGCCATGTCATGCATTGCCCATGGATCGTCGGCATGGATCCAGTAACTCAGCAGCGTGGCGAAATCGAACAGTGGATCGCCGCGCGTGCCCTGGTCCCAGTCCACCACGGCGACCGGATGAAAATCTTGCGGATCAAGAATCATGTTGTTCAGCTTGAAGTCGTTGTGCAGCAACGCTGGCTGTCCGTCGGGCACGAGTCGCTGCTCCAGCCAGGCGCCAACGTCGTGATGCATTGCGTCGGATCCCTCCTCCTTCGCTGCCCAGCCGCGCTTGCGCCAACCGCTCACCGCGCGTGACAGGAAGCCCTCGGGGCGGCCGAGATCGTCGAGACCAACCGCCGCGGTGTCCACGGCATGGATCGCCGCCATCGTTTCCAGCAGAACGCGCGACAGTCGCTCGCCGATCTCTGGCCGGTGTGCAAGTTCAAACGGCATGTGCTCGCGGATCACCAGACCAGGGCGATATTCCAGGATTTGAAACCGTTGGCCGATCAATGCCGAGTTGTCGCACAGCAGCACACTGCGCGGTACGAACTTCAGCGCGTCGGGGAGCCGTGACAGAATACGATGCTCGCGCGCCATATCATGACTGCCGGCCGGCAACTCTCCCATCGGCGGACGCCGTAGCACGTACGACTTTCCGTTCAGATGGATCAGGTAATTGAGATTTGCCAATCCGCCTGCGAACTGCCGCGGTGGCGGCTCGGAATCCAGCCGCAATCCACAGGACGCCAGAAACGTGCGCACGGCAGCCCAGTCGAGCGCGACGCTCTCCTCAGGCGAACGCAGATCGGCGGGCACTTCGTCGGGCACGTCCCCTCCTGTCCAGGCGCTCGGTCACCAATAGCGGAAAGCTGCGGGCAAGGGCAGCGCCAGGATGACAAAATCGTCATTCGCCCCACCGCACCGGCTACCTACTTCCCCTGCAGGACCGCGTGAGGCTAACCGGCGGCATGTCCCTCAACCCACTGATCTTGTCGCGTCTTCAATTCGGCTGGGTGGTCGGCTGGCACATCATGCTGCCCGCGTTCACTCTCGGACTCGCTTCCTACATCGCGCTGCTGGAGGTCTTGCATCTGGCCACGGGCCGCGAGATCTACTTTCGCATCTCCACGTTCTGGACGAAGATTTTCGCAGTGGCGTTCGGCATGGGCGTGGTCTCCGGCGTGGTGATGCCCTTCCAGTTCGGCACCAACTGGAGCCGCTATTCCTACGTCACTGCCAATGTCCTCTCTCCGCTGTTCGCCTACGAAGCTCTGACTGCGTTTTTCCTGGAAGCCGCTTTCCTCGGCGTGCTTCTGTTCGGCCGTCACCTTGTCCCACGCTGGGCGCATTGTGTATCCGCCTGCATGATCGCGGGCGGAACGCTGTTCTCGTCCTTTTGGATTCTGTCTGCCAACAGTTGGATGCAGACGCCCGCCGGCGCGACGCTGGTCAACGGACGCTTCGAGCCAACCGACTGGCTGGCGATCATTTTCAACCCTTCCTTCCCGACGCGTCTCGGCCACACCGTTGTCGGCTTCTACATCAGTACCGCGTTCGTTGTGCTGAGCGTCGCCGCAGGCTACCAGCTCCGCGACCGCTTCGTGGACGAAGCACGGCGCATGCTGTCGATGAGTCTCTGGCTGCTGCTGATCCTCGTCCCGCTGCAGATCTTTCTCGGCGATGCCTCGGGACTTGTGACCGAGCGCTACCAGCCGGCGAAGCTGGCGGCCATAGAGGGTGATTGGCAAACGCGCGCGCGGATGCCCTTGATCCTATTCGCCATTCCCGACCAGAAACATGCTGCCAACCACGCCGCGATCGAGGTTCCCGCCGCGGGTAGCCTGATCCTGCAACACGATCCGGACGGCACCGTGACCGGACTGGACCATTTTCCGCGCAGCGACTGGCCACCAGTGATTGTCGTGTTCTTCTCCTTCCGCGTGATGGTCGGCATTGGCTTGCTGATGCTGGCGATCGCCATTGCCGGGAACGCACTGCGGGCGCGGGGCCGCGTGTTTGCCCATCGCCCGTTCCTTCAGATATGCCGCGCGAGCGCCCCGCTCGGCTTCATCGCCGTGCTCGCAGGCTGGGTGACAACGGAAGTCGGCCGCCAGCCCTGGACCGTGTACGGCCTGCTGCGCACCGCGGATTCCGTGACGCCGTCGCTCACCGGTTGGGACGTCGCGCTTTCATTGGCCGGTTATGCCATCGCCTATCTCATCATCTACCCATCCGGGCTGCTGGTCATGGCATATCTGGTGCGGCACGGCCCGTCCGACACAGAGCAACGAGCACCTGTCGAAGGCGGCCAGCCACGATCACCGACGCGCCCCGTCGCCGAAACCGCAGGAGACCTGTCATGAACCCGGTTCTGGACTTCGTGCCGGTGTGGACGGTTATCCTCGGCGCGGCAGTGTTTTTCTATGTGTTACTCGATGGCTTCGACCTCGGGGTTGGCATTCTCCACGCCATTGCGCCCGATGACGAAGCACGTGCAGTCATGGTCGCCTCGATCGCGCCCGTGTGGGACGGCAACGAGACCTGGCTGGTGTTCGGCGGTCTTGGTTTGCTAGCGGCGTTTCCAGCCGCCTACGCGATCATCATTCCCGCACTCTATTTTCCGATCGCCATCATGCTCCTGGCATTGATTTTCCGCGGCGTCTCATTCGAGTTCCGCTATCGCGATACGCCGCGCCGCAGCTTTTGGGAACGCGGTTTCGAAATCGGTTCGCTGCTTGCCGCGTTCGCGCAGGGGATCGTACTTGGTGCATTCATCCAGGGCTTCCAGACCGACGGGCATGTGTTCACCGGCAACAGCCTCGCCTGTTTCTCGCCTTTCTCGGTCGTGGTCGGCGTCTGCCTCGTGTTCGGCTATGCATTGCTCGGCGCGGGCTGGCTGGTGCTGAAGAGCGAAGGGGCCCTGCAGGCCTGGGCGCGCCGCCAAGGCCGTTTCGCTCTCGGCGGAGTATGTCTCGCGCTGCTGGTGGTCAGCGTCTGGACGCCTCTGGCGCAGGCCAGCGTGGCACAGCGTTGGTTCTCCTGGCCCAACATCGGGTTTCTCCTCCCGGTACCGCTGATCACCCTGCTGATTGTGGTGGCGACGTGGCGCTCGCTGCAGCGTCCGAGCGCAAGCTTCGGCCCTTATGCCGGCGCGGTGGGCCTGTTTGCCATGTCATACATCGGACTCGCCATCAGCCTATGGCCGATGGTCGTGCCGTACCGCCTGACGCTATGGCAGGCGGCGTCCAGCCCATCCACCCAGGCGTTCCTGCTCGTCGGCACGCTGCTCCTGCTGCCGGTTATTCTCATGTATTCCGGATGGTCGTACTGGGTGTTCCGCGGCAAGGCGCGGGCGCACTCGACCTATTGACGCGGAGCTAATGCTCTCCCTCGCCTCCGAGGCGGTGAATGAGAGGTGGGGGCACACGGCATCGCACCGTGAGATCCCACCTCCCACACCGTCCTTCAAAGAGCGCGCATGCAGTTGGCGTCACGCCGCTACATCAACCAGCACGACTTCTGCGTCGTCGTTCGCGGTGATCACCAACTCCGGTTCAGCCGTCACCGCAACACCGTCACGCGCGCCAACAGAGACACCATTGACCGTAACCGATCCGCTCGCCGGCACCAGATAGGCGCCACGCGCGGCCGCCAGCGGCACGCGCACGGTCTCGCCTTTCGCCAGTGTTCCGGCGAGCAAGGCGGCGTCGGCATAAAGATGCAGCGCGTCACTGGCGGCATCCGCTTCGCGCCCGCTTGCGAACACGGAAAGTCCGCCACCGAGCTTGGGAAAGCTCCGCATGTCCCAGCCGGGCACAACACCGCGCTTGTCAGGCAGAATCCAGATCTGGAACAGCGTTGTCGGTGTTTTTGCCAGATTATATTCGGCATGCACGATGCCGGTGCCGGCGTGCATCACCTGCACGTCGCCGGCGTTGGTCCGGCCTTCGTTGCCGAGGCTGTCACGATGGGTAATCGCGCCCTTCCGCACATACGTGACAATCTCCATGTCGCGGTGCGAATGTGGGTCGAAACCGGTGCCCGCCGCGATCTCGTCGTCGTTCCACACGCGCAGCCGGCCGAAGCCCATTCGCGCGGGGTCATGGTAGTCGGCGAAGCTGAAGTGGTAGTGCGTGTCCAGCCAGTCGTTCCGGAACGCGCCGAGGCGCGCGAACGGACGCACGTCGATCATCGCAGGTTCTCCTCTGGAAAACGTTCGATACCGAACGATTGTTCGCGCAGATGGGGTTGCGGTGGCAGTTTCGCAAGGGGGCGGCCGGCGCGCCGCCGGAACCGGTCAAAGATTGCAACCGACCTGTAATTTCAGGCGAACGCGTCGGCTTAGCTGACATGCGTGTTTTCGATGCGATTTGACGAGCGTCGGTATACCCACCGGTCGAATTTGGCGTGGAGGAGTTCTGCGCGAAAGCGCTCCTCCGCATTGCCTGCCACAGGCTGTCCGTGGCTCGGCTGATCTCGTCCTCGGCTGCTGAACAGGATCAAGTTGCCACCGGGGTCACGTACAGCAATGGTTAGAGCACCCCTCGGTTCAGTTCGAACCCGCTGCGCGTACTCTAGCCCCGTGGCCTGATATTCCTGAACAGCCACTTCGCGTCATCGATGTTAGTCGTTGCCGAGAGGATGTGGTCTCGGTCGCTGACGTGCGTGTCGAACACCGGCTTGTCACCACCGCGCGGGTTCAGCCTCGCGCCGTTACGAAATATCTGTCCCTAACGCGGCTGACGGCGATCGCTGAGGGCAATGTTGAACCCGAGCCTTTGCGCACAAAAAGCTTAACAAGCGCGAATGTCTATGACGAACAGCTGGGACTCTCCGGCGAGGAGGAACGCGTGCGACAAATTCTCGTCCTGTGTGACGGTCATCGGCTGATTCCCTTGTTTCAGCGCCTCCAAACTCTCGGCCCCAAGCTTCCCGGCGACGCGTTCCTCGGCATCCGACAGCCCGCCGCGGCCCAAGCCCAAATGGAGACGGGGCTTGTCAAGCCGCGGCGTGAACGCCGCGGCCAAACAGCCTGTCCATATGTTCCGGCTCGGCTTTGTCGAATGCCGTGGTGCGGGAACGTATGTAGTCCACTGCCTCCAGCGCACGCTTCACCGCCGGCCGTTCATTGATCACGCCGACCCAGCGCATCACATTCGGGTACTTTGCTGCGGCATCAGCACCGAGAAACGCGGGGATGCTGCGCGCCCAAGGATAGGTGGCGATGTCGGCGATGCCATACTCGGCGCCGCTGAGCCACGGCGTGGCGGCCAAACGCTTATCGAGTACCTCGGAAACCCGATGCGCCTGCGTCAGGTAGCGGCTCTTGGAATAGTCATTGCCGGTCGGCGCGAAGCGCACGAAGTGCACCAACTGGCCGAACATCGGGCCGACCGTGGTCATCTGCACCATCATCCACTCGATCGCCTCGTACTTGGCCACGGTCTCCTTCGGCAGCAGCTTGCCGGTCTTTTCCGCAAGGTACAGCAGGATCGCGCCGGACTCGAACAGCGTGCACGGCTTGCCGCCAGGGCCGTCGCTGTCGACGATCACCGGCACCTTCGCCATGGGATTGAGCTTCAGGAAGTCCGAGTCGAACTGCTTGCCGGCGAACACGTCGATCGGATGCACGTTGTACTCCAGTCCGAGTTCCTCCAGTGCGATGTAAATTTTCACCACATTGGGGCTACCCATGCCGTAAAGTGCAATCATCGGGATCCTCCATGAGGTTGTTGTGCGTCGAGGATTCTATCCAGCGCAGACGCCCGGAACGCAACACCCCTGCCCTCACCGCGTCTTCGGCAGCTCGAACGATGCGCCACGCTCCACATAGCGAACGATGGTGCTCAGATCGTCCTCCGACGAACCAGCGAAGATCGCGTGACGGAACACCAGCCGCGCAGCCTGGCACACCCACATCGGCACGCCGAGTTCGTCGGCTTGTTCGATGGCGAGATCGATGTCCTTCATCAGGATGTGCATCGCCGCGCCGAAGCCGAAGTGGCGGGTGAGGACGTCGCGCGGAAAGACGCGCTCGGTCGCGAGGTTGCGTCCGCTGCCGGCGTTGATCGCCGTCAGCATCACCTCCGGATCGAGGCCACCTTTCGCGCCCATCACGAACGCCTCCGACGCCGCGGCCAATCCAACGGCGAACAGAATGTTGTTGGTCAGCTTCAAGATCTGTGCCGCGCCAGGCTCGTTGCCGGCAATTGTCAGAGTCGGCCCCCAGAGCGAGATCAGGGGCCGTACCACCTCGATGGCCGCTGGATCGCCCGAGACCATCACCGACAGCGTGCCGCCGCGCGCGCCCTCGGGACCGCCGGAGATCGGGCAATCCACCACGGTGACACCCTTTTCTGCCATCGCCGACACGATCTCGCGCAGGAACGGCACGCCGACAGTGCAGGTGTTGACCAGGATATTCAGAGTGTTGCCGCGCAGCAGACCGTTGTCGCCGAGTACGACGGAGCGGAAGGCGCCGAGTGTGGGAAGCGAGACGAACACGATCTTGCATCGGTCAGCCAGCTCTTTCGGTGATGCGGCGCGGCCGGCCTGGCGCTGTAGCAGCGGCAGCACAGCGGCTTCGTTGATGTCATGCACGATCAGGCGGTGGCCACCGTCCAGCAATTTCTCTGCCATCGGCTGGCCCATGTTGCCGACGCCGAGATAGCCTGCGTCCATGGCGTTCGTCCTTCCCCAATCTGCGTCATTGTGCGGCATGCTCGGCCTGAGCAATCCCCGTGGGAGAGTGCGTCGGCAGTGCTTACCTCGCAACTTCAGGGAGGCCGGGCGACTAGCGCTGCTTCTGTCGCGCCCGCAGCAGAACCAGCGCCTCGCGCAGCCGCATGATGCCGCCGCGCGTCTGACCCTGGTCGCACATCCGCTGTCCGGCCGCGGACAGATTTGTTACTTCCTGCGGCGGCGGCACGGCGAGGCCGCGCACGAGGTCGCTCACCCGGTCCAGCAACACCAGGCAGTATTGCGGCGTGTCTGTGGTGACCTGTTGCGGCGCCGGTTGTCCGGCAACCGGCGACCCGGCCATCGAAGCAGTCACACACAACAACAGGCCCGCCAGGCCGTAGAATCTGGCAACACGCGTCATCCTGCGATCATCGCCGATACCCGGTGACCCGCCCGTGGTGCCCGGATGACAAGCTTGTTAGCTCGCCACGCGCTCTTCCAGCGCCGGCAGAGCGAGGATTGCCAGCAAGCCCGGATGACCGCTTTCCAGCCGCAGCGTGCCGCCATGCAGTTGTGCGACCGCCTGCACCAGTGCGAGACCGAGGCCGGCGCCGGGCGTGTTGCGCGCCGCCTCGCCGCGAAAAAAACGCTCCACCGCGCGCCCTCTGTCCGCTTCGGGGATGCCGGGCCCCTGATCGATCACCCGGACCTCCAGGCCGACCCGCGTCGCCAGTGCCTGGAGCCGCACCGTGCCCCCCGCAGGGGCAAACTTCACCGCGTTGTCCACCAAGTTCGTCACCGCCTGCTGGATCAGGTCCCGGTCGCCATAGGCGGGAAGATGGTCGGGTGCTTCCACGGCCAGCGTGACGCCCTTTTCCTCGGCGACGGCGCCGTAGAGCTCGGAAACGTCCGCCAGTAGCGGCGCGATATCCAGGCGGGCGAAGGCGGAGCGGCGCGACCCGGCCTCGATCTCGGCAATCCGCAGAAGCGCCTGAAACACGGCGATGATGCCATCGAGGTCGGTGGTCGCGCGTTCAATCGCTGCACGAAGGTCCTCGGTGCTTTCCGAGTGAAGTGCCGCGTCCTCCAGCCGTGTACGGGCGCGGGTGATCGGCGTGCGCAGATCGTGCGCAATCGCGTTGGAAACTTGCCGCACGCCGTCCATCAGCCGGCCGATCCGATCCAGCATATCGTTGATGGTCTCGGCGAGCTGGTCGAACTCGTCGCCGCGGCCCGAAAGCTTGACGCGCTGGGCAAAATCGCCGGCGGCGATGGCGGTCGCTGTGTCGGACACACTGGCGAGGGTGCGGCGGAAAAGGCTGCGCACCACCAAGGCGCCCGCGGTGGCCATGGCGACAACGATCCCCAGCGCCCATAAGAGTGCATCGGTCAGCAGCGTGCGAAGCTGCACGCGCACCTTGGCATCGCGGCCGATGAGCAGATGGAAGCCGTTCGGCAGGTCGTAGCGCTGCACCAGCGCCATCGAGGTGATCCCGGCACGCCGGACCGGCAGCTCGTACGGGACGTCGGTCTGCCGCACGGTGGACGGCCAGCGTTCCAGGTTGCCGGCAACCCGCCGCATGCCGGGATCAGCAAGGAAATAGATGGCATCGTCATCGACATTGCTCGCCAGCCGGTCGTCGATGGTGAGGACAAGGGCGGGCAGACCACCATCGGCCCAGCGTTCCGACAAACCCTGGGCGTCCGACCGAATCGCGGCCTCGGTCTGGCGGTCCAGCAGGCCGGCGGTGGCCCACCAGAGGAACATGGCGAGCGCCGCCGCGCTGACCGCCAGCAGCACGGCATAAACCACGGCGAAGCGGAAGCCAGCCGAGCGGAGCAGCGTCAACGGGAAGCGACGGTGGGCAAGGCGGGCAGGTGCGGCGGCGGGAAGCTCCGCCTGAGCCATGCTCACGCCGGCTCAGCGCGCAACATATAACCGGCGTTGCGCACGGTCTGAATCAGTGGGATGGCGAACGGCCGGTCCACCTTCTGGCGCA
>JASHQG010000313.1 GCA_030037665.1 Acetobacteraceae bacterium | reverse complement strand
GGCGCCATCATCCAGAGGACAACGGAACCCGTGGCCGGCGCGCCCGTCGTCCTGCCGACCCCGGATGACACCGA
Organism: Acetobacteraceae bacterium; assembly: GCA_030037665.1. GTDB lineage: Bacteria > Pseudomonadota > Alphaproteobacteria > Acetobacterales > Acetobacteraceae > JASHVB01. The sequence continues at coordinate 8,460 of JASHQG010000313.1, read as the reverse complement.
CCCCCGGACCCTCTATCTGCTGACGTGACGGAGCCGAGCGCCCGGACGTGGCCCAGACTCCGACCACCGACGATTGAGAATGCAAAACTGGTCCATGACCGACACCCCGATCGACCACATCCGCAACTTCGCGATCATCGCGCATATCGACCACGGGAAATCCACCCTGGCCGACCGGCTGATCCAGACAACCGGTGCGCTGACGGACCGCGAGATGACCAACCAGGTCCTCGACTCCATGGACTTGGAGCGCGAGCGCGGCATCACCATCAAGGCACAGACCGTCCGCCTGACATACAAGGCGAAGAACGGCCAGATGTACGAACTGAATCTGATGGATACGCCTGGCCACGTCGACTTCGCCTACGAGGTCAGTCGCAGCCTCGCGGCGTGCGAAGGCTCCCTCCTCGTGGTGGACGCAAGCCAGGGTGTGGAGGCGCAGACGCTCGCCAACGTCTACCAGGCGATCGACGCCAACCACGAGATCGTCCCTGTCTTGAACAAGGTCGACCTTCCCGCCGCCGAACCGGAGCGCGTGAAGCAGCAGATCGAGGACGTGATCGGCCTCGATGCCTCCGATGCGATCGAGATCAGCGCCAAGACCGGCCTGAACGTTGACCTTGTGTTGGAGGCGCTGGTGCACCGCCTGCCGCCCCCGGTCGGCGACGCCACGGCGCCGTTGAAGGCACTGCTGGTGGACAGTTGGTACGACCAGTACCTCGGCGTGGTGATCCTGGTCCGGGTGAAGGACGGCCGCCTGAAGCGCGGCCAGCGCGTCCGCATGATGTCGAACGCCGCGGTGCACGCGGTGGAGCAAGTGGGCGTGTTCTCGCCGAAGATGATACCGAGCGACGATCTGGGGCCGGGCGAAATCGGTTACATCACCGCCTCGATTAAGACGGTCGCGGATTGCTCGGTCGGCGACACAATTACCGACGACCGCACGCCGGCGGCGCAGCCGCTGCCCGGCTTCAAACCGTCGATCCCGGTGGTGTGGTGCGGTCTCTATCCGGTGGATGCCGACGATTTTGAGAAGCTGCGGGATTCGCTGGCCAAGCTCAGGCTGAACGACGCAAGCTTCCATTATGAGCCGGAGACCTCGGCTGCACTGGGCTTCGGCTTCCGCTGCGGCTTCCTCGGCCTGCTGCACCTGGAGATCGTGCAGGAGCGACTGACACGCGAATTCGCTCTGGACCTGATCGCGACCGCGCCTTCGGTGGTGTATCGCGTGCACAAGACAAACGGCGAGGTGCAGGAACTGCACAACCCGGTCGACATGCCGGACGGCAGCCTGATCGACCACATTGAGGAGCCGTGGATCCGCGCCACCATCATGGTGCCGGACGATTACCTGGGCGCAGTGCTGCAACTTTGCACCGAGCGGCGCGGCATCCAAGTGGACCTGACCTATGTCGGCAACCGCGCCATGGCTGTGTACCGGCTGCCGCTGAACGAGGTGGTGTTCGACTTCTACGACCGGTTGAAGTCGGTGTCGCGCGGCTATGCCAGCTTCGATTACCAGATGGACGACTACGCAGAGGGCGATCTCGTGCGGATTTCCGTCCTGGTGAACGGCGATCCGGTGGATGCTCTGTCATTCATCGCGCACCGCAGTGTCGCAGAGCAACGCGGGCGGGCGATCTGCGGCAAGCTGAAGGATCTGATCCCACGACAGCTCTTCAAGATCGCGATCCAGGCGGCGATCGGGGGACGGGTGATTGCGCGCGAGACCATCAGCGCCCTGAGCAAGGACGTAACGGCGAAATGCTACGGCGGCGACGTGACCCGCAAACGCAAGCTCTTGGAGAAGCAGAAGGAGGGAAAGAAGCGGATGCGCCAGTTCGGCAAAGTCGAAATTCCGCAGTCGGCCTTCCTCGCAGCGCTGAAAATGGATGCGTAGCGGCGTCCATATGGCATTGCGGGACGCAGAGAGCCGAAGCGATCCCCGGGTCGTGGATGCGCCATGCGTGGTCTCACGGGCGCTCGTTTTGGCGCTTTGCGCCCCGCAGTCACGGCCGTGGATCTACGCCGGCACCAACGGTGCGTGCAGCCGCGTGTCCTTGCAGATAATCCCGCCGCGATCGCCGATGGTTGTCGTGCCGTAGCACTCGGCGAACACCGGCGGCAGGGGTCGGCCATTCGGTGGCGACAGCCACAGCCGCAGCAGGTGTCGCTTGCGTTCGACCTCCGGCCAGTCCTCGTATGCGGTGCGCGCGTGCAGAATGGTATGGTTGTGCAGGATCTGCACGTCGCCAGGCATGAAGCTCATATCCAGCTGCAACGCCGGGTCAGCGGCCAGTGCGTTCAGCATGTCGAGTGCCTCGATGTCCGCCGGCGTCAACCGCCGCGCCTCGGGGAAACGCTGCGCCGAGCCGATATGCGAGCGTGAATACAGCACCGGCAGGCGGCCCCCATACTCGTTGAAGACAGGTGCTTCATAAAACGGCGCTTTGCCTTCCGGCACCTCGCCGCGCCGATCGACCGGCAGCGGCTGATACAGCCGCTCCAGCAGGTCGGGGCGGCGGGTCAGCATGACATTGTGTACCGCCATCGAACTGGCAAGCCGAGACAACCCACCCGACTTGGCGCGGCGCAGGCACAGGAGCGCGACCATGTCGCTGCGGTCTATATGGAAGTTCTGCTCTTCGGAGGTGGCATAACTGCGTACATGCGGATCGGTCGCACTATTGCCACCGAGGTCGTAGACGTGGCCGAGAAGATGTCCCTTGGCATTCTGCGAACGCGCACTGCCGAACCAGGCGCCAAGGCCCCAGTACATCGTCGCGCTTTCAGCAATCGGCCGATCCTCCACGGGCATGCCGCGCAACCGGACGAAGCCGCGGCCATTCACCACTTCGTCGCGTAGCCCTTCCAGCACCGGGGCGAGCGTGGGGAGCGGGAAGTCGGCGCGGCGGATCTCGCTGATGGCGAGGCCACGCGCCTGCACCGCCGCTCGTGCGGCTTCAAGTTCGGCGCGGTCGGAAGGCGTGAGATAATAGGTCCACTCCGCCTCACGCTCTCGCATATCCGGACCGGTCCAGACGGTGGGTCCGTCTACCGGCCGGCGCGCCGGCATTGATTGCGTGCTGATCGCTCCGGCGGCCTGCATGGCGTGGTATCTCCGTAATTTGCCAAAACTGTAACGCCGATGCGGGTCACCGGCCAGCGTGAGAGGGAGGCGCCGGACGGGGCGCGAGGCCCCGGTATCCCAAGGGTTTGCGCGACCGGCAGTCACTGCTATGTCTCCGCCGGACGGGCCGGAGAGATGGCCGAGCGGCTTAAGGCGCACGCTTGGAAAGCGTGTGTACGTGCAAGCGTACCGTGGGTTCGAATCCCACTCTCTCCGCCAGGTGACACTTTTCGGCACCCTGCCGCGCTCTCCAAGACCTCGAAAATCCCTGATGTCCAGGCGCTTTTACTGCCTGCGGCTCCACGGAGCTGCGCCCGGATCCACGATCGGGTTGTGGATCAAGTCGTCGGTTATGGCGGATGGACTTTCCGTCGAACCCACAACAGACCTGGCGGAGGGATGAATGGCGGGAAAGCTGACGGCGGCCAAGGTGAAGAATCTTAGTCCCGGCATGAACGGCGACGGTGATGGATTGTGGCTGCGCGTCATAACCAAAGAGCGGCGCGCTTGGGTGTTCTGCTACCAACGCCACGGTAAGGCGCGCGAGATGGGTCTGGGCGGCTGCCCTGACGTGTCGCTGGCTGAGGCACCCGAGAAGGTCCAGGCCGGGGACGGAAAGCGGCGACGCGTGAGACGGGGATTGCCGATCTTCCCATGCTGTGCCCGTGGACGGCGGCCGGGGTACTTGACCCCGTCTTCTGGCCGGAGGCCGGGCAAGGGGCGCGGTGTGAGCAGCCTGGCTTTGTGCGCCTTACGCCGGAATTGTTGGCGGACAGCGCAGACCTCCTGAAGCGCCGCAATGCCGAGATCGAGGTGCTGTATCCGTAACTGGTCGAGGACTGCGCGTATGAGAGGCGCCTCGCCGTCACGGAATGGGTGTTCATGGCGATCGTCAATCATGCGGTTGAGGGCGGCTTGTCTCGGTATCTGATCTACGACCGCCTGGGCTTTCGGCCGGATGCGTACGTGCCGCTGTACTCTGAAGGCGGCATGACGATCAGCAATGAGGTTGAGTTTCGGGACAGGCACGATGGCCCCGACGGCGGCGGCATGAACGACAACCCGGACGAATGAGCCCGCCCGCTGACGACTGGGAAATCATCGCGCTCTGCCAACCGATCGCCGCACGTCGGGACGCAGAGCTCGCACTTGATGACAGGATGAGCAGACGCGGTTGAAAGCCTCCATCAACGTCACGGTGCGGGGGCTTCGGCGTGAGGCCGCGGCCGCGCTGCACCAAGCTGGGCCGCCCGTCACGGACCACGGGCTCCAGGCACTCGCCCAGCTTGCCATGCGCTACGACGGTCGCGACCGGAACGGGAAGCTCGTGGGGCCGTCCGGATCGCTCGAATGGCTCGCGCTGATCGCGGCAACCTACGCCACCGGCCGGCCCGACCCAGTGCCCTCGCCGCGGATGAAGCCTGATACCGGTTGCCCGCCCCACGGTTGGTTGCACGGCGTCCGCCTTGACACCTGCCCGCGTTGCTCCGCACCGTCCCAACCCAGGGAAACAGGCGGTCCGGGCGAGCGCGGGCCGCGGCGGAAACGGTTCGCGTGTCGAGAAGCAGCGTGTTCCGCGCTACCGAGAAAGACGTGCCGGCAGAGCATGCCGGCGCGGGCGTACCGCTGCATCTCGCGGTGCTGTCGCATATGCTGCTGATTCCCTGGGCCGGGGTGCTGATCGCGCTGCTGCTCGTCTCGGCCGCACTGACAGTGGCGTCCCCGTACTTCCTCTCCACCGAGAACATCTTCGGCACAGTCGCCGTGTATTTCTCCTGGATTTGCATCGCCGGCTTCGGCGAGGCGATTGTGATGATCGGTGGCGGACTGGATCTCGCGGTCGGATCCACGATGGGCCTCAGCGGTATGATCTGCTGCTTGGTGCTGAGCGCGGGAATCAGCCTGTGGCTTGCCATCCTCGCCGGGCTGGCAGCCGGGCTGGCGATCGGCTTGGTGAATGCTGTCGCGATTACCCGCATCCGGCTCAATCCCTTCATCGCGACGCTCGGCTCACTGAGCATCGTGCGCGGTTTGACCTATGGCATCGTGCAGGGGGCGGCGATCACGCCACCGGACGATGCGGCGGGTCGCATCTTCTCCTGGCTCGGCAACGGCACGCTCGGGCCCGTGCCGATCCCGGTGATGATTATGCTGGCGATCGGCCTCGCGTTGCTGGTGGTCATGAACCAGACGCGGTTTGGCCGGCACATCTACGCCGTGGGCGGCAATGAGGCCGCCGCCCTCTTGCTCGGTCTGAACGTCAATCGCATCAAGCTGGCGATGTATCTGCTGTCAGGGGTGCTGTCCGCTTTAGGCGGCGTGCTGCTGGCCGCGAAGGCAGGCACCGCGCTGCCGGATGCCGCGACCGGTTACGAACTGGAGGTCATCGCCGCCGTCATCATTGGCGGCACCAGCCTCTATGGCGGACGCGGCACGATCCCTGGTGTGTTGATCGGTGCAGCGCTACTGGGGGTGATCAACAATGGCATCGTCTTGCTCGGGCTTGCCGGGTACTGGCAACAGCTCATAACAGGGCTCGTCATCGCGGCGGCGGCAACGCTGGATGTAGCGCGTCAACGTCTGGAAGCCTGGCGGCGGGCGTGAATCTGAAGAAAACAACATCGGGAGGAGAGAGCACCAATGACCAACGATCGAACCATTAGGGCCTGTGGCACCACGCGACGTCGTCTCCTGCGGACCGGAGCGCTCTCTGGTGCTGGCATCGTCGGCACCACGCTCCTCGCCCGCCCCTGGGTTGCGCGTGCCGCGCGCCGCTTGACCATAGCCGTGATCCCGAAGTCGCTGGACAACAGCGTGTTCTATTACGCGCATTATGGTGCAGAGAAGCGCGCCAAGGAGTTGGGCGACGTCGATGTCATCTGGACCGCGTCGCCCACCTCCGACGCGAACCAGGAGGCACAGGTGTTAACCGGACTGGTGTCGCGGCATGTCGACGGCATGGCGGTGGACGCCAACGCACCGCAGCCTCTGGTCGGGCCCATCGCGCAGGCAGTGGCACAGGGCATCAAGGTAATCACTTGGGATTCCGACGTGCCAGACAGCAAACGGCAATTGTTCTATGGCGTTGACAGCATCGCCATGGGCCGGAAGCTGGCGGAAGAGACCGTGAAGGCGATGGGCACTTCCGGCACTGTAATCCTGGTCAGCGGCGGCCCCGGCGCCACCAACCTGAACGCGCGCCTGAAGGGTGCCACCGACACGTTGGCCAAGTATCCGAACATCAAAACCTTGGGGCCTTTCTTCCACGACGATGATCTGGTGAAGGCGCAGCAGCTCACCAACAATCTGCTGGTCTCGCACCCGGACGCCGGCGCCATTCTGATGGTCGCCGGTGTGCCGTTCTTTGGCAAAATGAGCGCCCTGCCGGCTGTGATCAAAAACAAGGGTAAGGTGAAGATCATCACCACCGACGTGCTTGCGCCGGAGCTGCCCTTTGTGAAGGACGGCTATGTGCAGGCGCTGGTCGGGCAGGATTACTGGGGCTGGGGCTACCAGTCCGTCAGTATCCTTCACAACCTGCTCACCAAATCGAACTGCCCGTACCCCAAGCTGGTACCGCAGAACATGCCGGTGGTGAGCGCGGCAAATGTCGATGACTGGATCAAGCGTTGGAAGGACGCCGCAACGCCGGCCGGCGCAGCAGAGGCGTTCAAGGAACCACCAATCGGCTGCATGGCATGAGCGACCCGCGCCCCATCCTGGAGCTGCGTGACATCACAAAGCACTTTGGCCCGGTCCACGCTCTGGACCGGGTGTCGTTCTCGCTGGCCGCGGCAGAAATCGTGGGTTTGGTGGGCGACAATGGGGCGGGGAAGTCAACGCTGGTAAAGCTGATGTCCGGCGCCTTGCAGCCGGACGGCGGAACGATCCAATTCGAGGGCCAGGACGTCACGCTCCGCTCGCCGCTGGAAGCGCGCGCGCTGGGCATCGAGACAGTCTATCAGGACCTCGCCGTCGTCCCCCACATGGATGTCGAAGCGAACCTGTTCCTCGGTCGCGAGGTCACCGGGTCGCGATGGTGGAACCGATGGCTGCTGAACAAACCAGCGATGCGGGCGCAGGCGCGGCAGCACATCGCGTCATTGCAGGTGGGGCTGAAATCGGTTCGCCAACCGGTGGGGCTGCTGTCTGGCGGACAACGGCAGAGCGTTGCCGTAGCACGCGCGATTTCCTGGGGCCGCAAGGTGGTGATCATGGATGAACCGACCGCAGCGCTGGGTGTGCGCGAGTCGCGTGGCGTACTGGATCTGATCAAGCGGGTGAAGGAGCGCGGCATCGCGGTGGTTTTGGTCAGTCACAATATCCCGCATGTGTTCGAGGTAACGGACCGTATCTTCGTCATGCGACATGGCCGTCCGGCTGGCGATCTGCGGACGGCGGAGGCGCATATGAACGAGGTGCTGGGTCTCATTACCGGCGTCCCGGTCAGCACGTCGGCACTGTAAGTGGCTTCCGTCGGCTGGTGATCGACTATCGTGGGACCGTGCGGGACTCCTCGATGCTGACCCACGGCACTTGTGCCGCGATTGAACAGAGATCCGCATCGCTCACCGGACGCAATGCGTGATCGAAGTCATCTCAATCATTTACGACGGCGGACATCCATCGGCTAGCCCGCCGGCGACGGCAACACTGGCCGGTCGGAAGCAAGAGTCGCAGCGTGACCGCATCGCGTGCTGCCCACCTTCTTCAACAGGACGACCTGGCTGATGATCGGCCGCAAAACGGTGGCGAGGACCGACAAGGCGTCTGCCGCCCGTCGCGGAATGGTGTCGGCCTCGCGCTGACTGTCCCGGCGACCACGCGACATACAACACAGCAAAGATGGGTAGCCCGAGCATAATCGCCGTCGCCGGCCTCAGATCGTGCGGCCCGGCCGCTGAACCTTCTATGCGACGCGGGCCATGTTACAGCTCCATTTAACCGGGTTCTATTGACACTTTTACCGGCCCTCTTTATTAAGAGCCACATGAGATGATCGCAGTTGACCTGTATCGATCTGCGTCAATGATCTGCGCCCCGATTGATCATCAGAATCCGGCCGCAAGCCAATCAAATACCACCATGTTGCCTACCATATGGCTTGGATTGCTGCTGCTCCTCGCCAGTTGCGAAGCCCAACGACCGAGCTTCCTCACCCGTGTGCATGAAGATTGCGTCCATGGTGACCCATGGGCCTGCGGTCTCCTGAGCTCGCTGGCAAATGCCCGGAAGTAAGCTCAGCACGGAATTCTTGACTGCTGTGTCGGATAAATATCTCGACAGGGATGTCTCTGGCACTCCACGCACCGTCCACGAGAGTGCGAACC
>JASHQG010000040.1 GCA_030037665.1 Acetobacteraceae bacterium | reverse complement strand
GTCGCCGAACTCGTCAGCAAGCTGCGCACCGAAGCCAAGGTGATCTGACGTTGCGCCAATTCCGTCCACCCGTCGTCGCCGGCCGCTTTGTGATGGCCGGGCAAGGCCGGCCGTCTGAGCGCAGCCCGGCGCGAAAACGTGGGCGGCCGACCCGGTCGGGCCTTATTCTGGCGAGCGATGACACCGAAATCATGGGGCGACTTATTCAATGACCGCACTCGTTCTCCTGGAATTCGACGCATCGGGCATCAAGCAGCCGTCCCGCAGCGCCGTGGCCGCAGCGCAGGAGCTCGGCGAGGTGCACGCCCTGATCGCCGGCACCGGGCTGGACGCCGCCGCTGCCGCCGCGGCCAAGCTGCCGCGCGTGGCCAAGGTGCTGGTTGCCGACTCGCCGACGCTCGATCACCTGCTCGCCGAACCGACCGCCGCGTTACTGGTCGGGTTGGCGCCGGCCTACGAGCATCTGCTCGCTGCCACCACGGCGGTGGGGAAGAACGTGATGCCGCGCGTCGCCGCGCTCCTGGACGTTCAGCCGATCAGCGACATCGCCGAGGTGGTGGATGGCGATACCTTCGTGCGCCCGATCTACGCTGGCAATGGGATGGCGACGGTCAAATCCGCCGACCCCACGAAGGTCATCACGGTGCGCGCCGCCAGCTTCGACCCCGTGCCCGCGGAAGGCGGTGGCGCGCTGATCGAAAAAGTGGTGGTCCCGGACATGCCGTCGATGTCGCGTTTCTTGTCGGCGGAACTGTCCAAGAGCGAACGGCCGGAGCTGACCGCCGCCCGCGTGGTGATTTCCGGCGGTCGTGGCATGCAGAACGGCGATAATTTTAAGCTTTTGGAACCGATTGCTGATAAACTGGGTGCCGCGGTCGGGGCCTCCCGCGCTGCGGTGGATGCCGGGTTCGTGCCGAACGACTACCAGGTCGGCCAAACCGGAAAAATCGTCGCTCCCGAGCTGTACATCGCCGTCGGCATTTCCGGTGCCATCCAGCACCTGGCGGGCATGAAGGACAGCAAGGTGATCGTGGCGATCAACAAGGATGAGGAAGCGCCCATCTTCCAGGTCGCCGATTACGGCCTGGTAGCAGACTTGTTCAACGCGCTGCCCGAGTTGGCGGCGGAACTGGAGCGCTCCTGAATGAACGTCGACGTCACGCCCACTCCCGGCCCTTCCGCGATGGCGGCTGAACCGCCGGAAATCGCCCGGGTGGGCGTGATCGGCGCCGGCCAGATGGGCAACGGCATCGCCCATGTCTGTGCTCTGGCCGGGCTGGATGTCAGCCTGCTGGATACGCGGCGGGACGCGCTTGACCGCGGCATTGCGACCATCGGCCGGAACATGGACCGGCAGGTGAACCGGACGCTGATCTCGGCCGAGGACAAGGTCGAGGCGCTGGGGCGCATTCATCCCGGCATCGACTACGCGATGTTCGATGATTGCGACCTCGTGATCGAGGCGGCAACCGAGAAGGAAGACATCAAGCGGACGCTCTACAAGCAACTGATCCCGCATCTGAAGCCGGCGTGCCTGCTTGCGTCGAACACATCCTCGATTTCCATCACGCGGCTGGGCGCGGCCACGGATCGGCCGGAAAAGTTCATCGGCATGCATTTCATGAATCCGGTGCCGATGATGAAGCTGGTGGAGATCATCCGCGGCATCGCGACCGACGAGCCGACCTTTCAGGCCGTGCAACTGCTCGCGCACAAGCTCGGGAAGATCACCGCTGTTGCCGAGGACTTTCCGGCCTTCATCGTCAACCGCATCCTCGTGCCGATGATCAACGAGGCAGTTTACGCGCTCTATGAGGGCGTGGGATCCGTCAGCGCGATCGACACCTCAATGCGACTCGGTGCAAACCATCCGATGGGGCCACTGGAACTGGCAGATTTCATCGGACTGGATACGTGCCTGTCGATCATGCAGGTGCTGTACGAAGGACTGTCGGATTCGAAGTACCGGCCTTGCCCGCTGCTGGTGAAGTATGTCGAGGCCGGCTGGCTGGGTCGGAAAACAAACCGCGGATTCTACGATTACACGCAGACGCCGCCGCGGCCAACCCGGTAGTCCCCTCTTCGCCGTGCGACACGGCATCCGGTGTTCCGTCCGCAAGCCTGCGATCTGTTCGCGCGGTGGTATCGCTTCGGCGGTCCGCGCCGGATGCGCCTGAGCCCGAGGCGCACCGCATCTCGCCTGTCGATGCCGCGTTCCTGCTGCGCCCCACTACTCATTTTGCGTTCGCGTCGTCCTTGACAGAGGACGTGCTCCGATGCTGCACCGTACGCGCAGCACCCTTGCATACGTTGGTGGCCGAGTGTGAGATGGGGTCCGGTTCACGTGCTCGACGACAGCGGTGAGTGAGCCTGCAACCGCCGCTCCGCGTTCCGGCGTCCGACTTCATTCAACATCGGCAATGCGGACGGCGACAGCTACAGCTTGATTCGGTTCGCTCGAACCCCGCCACGCCAGGGTCAGGTGCGTACTACGCCCTGCCTGGTCGGTCCGGGCGCGGCCATGCCCGCGACGCGCATGACGGCGGTTATACCGACTGCGACCGTGCCAACAGCTGCGAAGGTAGTCTGCCAGCCCGATGACGACATCGCCATTTGCCCGATGCCATGCGTGGGGCTGTAGCCCGCGACCGCAGCAGGCGTAGCATAGGCGAGCGTGACCAGGATGCGGAGCCAGACCCAGGGCGCGAAAGCGGCTGCGAGTTGGCCAATACCGAACGTCGCGCCGCCGCCGGCGGCCAGACCGACGACGTCCCGCCGAGCGCGCCGGCGCCGGTATGGATCGCCCGCATACGCACCGTTAGGCCGACATACGCGGGCAAGGCGAAGAGAGCGAGGGTGAACAGCAGCCAGCAGAAAAGCCGATGCCGAAGATGATGAGCGCTGGTGCAAGAACGATCATGGCGGTGGTTCCCGTACGCACGAGGCACGACCGTCTGCGCCTTCCACCACCACCACGGCGCAGAACGGAGTATAGCGGAAAACGGGCGCAAACGGTAGCGGAGGCGCTCACGCGCCTCCGAATTTCCAGACCGGAATGCCGAGCTTCCTGGCCTTGTCCGCGAGGTTGTCCTGGATACCGGAACCCGGGAAGTGCAGGAGGCCGCTCGGCGGGGTCTTCAGCATCGCGTCGTTGCGCTTGAACGGAGCCGCCTTG
>JASHQG010000039.1 GCA_030037665.1 Acetobacteraceae bacterium | reverse complement strand
GCAGGACACATCTCTGCTCTCAGACACCCTTGGCGGGGCCGTGCGGCTGCGCCTGTCCACGCGCGCCATCCGCACGATCGAGCACAACGGCGGCATCGATGCATTTCTGCTGCAGACACCGGATGCGAAGCTGACGCCTGAAGCCCGCGTGCTGAAGCGTCGTATCCAGCGTGCTCGCGCGAAGCAAGAGGCACGCGCCGCGGCTTGAGCGGGACGGCAGTGACCGTACCGGGGGCTTCCGCCGCATCATCCCTCCGATGCGGGCGCGCCGCCTGTGCGAACGTCGCGCGGGGCGCCGCTCTCAGGAACCCTCGTTTGCCGGACAAACCGCGCGCAACGCCGTAGCCTTCGGTGCAAATTCCAAGGGCAGCGCCTGTTGGGACACTGAGCCGCAACGCGAATCAGGAGAACTGAGCGCGCGGGTGATCATCCCACGGCGCGCAATGCCGCGGCGAGCCGTCGGGCGGCGTCACCCGCCAGAGAGACCGGCGTGCCGGCAAAGCCCAGCACCAACCCGTTCATGCGCGGCGGTCCGGCGTAGTAGGCGCGCAACGGCATCACGGCCAGGCCGCGGTCCTGGCAGGCACGTAACGCAGCGGCTTCGTCCATTCCCTCCGGCAGACGCGCAACCATGTGCAATCCGCCTGGCGCGGGGATCGGCTGCAACCGAGGCGCATGCCTTGCCAAAGCAGAGAGAACCGCGGCTCGGCGGCGGGCATATTCCGTCCGCATCCGTCGGATGTGCGGTGCCAGCAGGCCCTCGCGCATGAATTCGGCCAGGATCGCCTGGGTCAACGCATCGGTGCCGCGGTCGGCCAGCGTGCGGGCGCGCACGAACGCTGAGACCAGTGGCGCCGGGATGACGGCGAAGCCCAGGCGCAATCCTGGCGCCAAGGTTTTGCTGAACGTGCCGCAGTAGATCACGCGCCCCGCCCGATCGAGCGTCGCGAGCGGCGGCAAGGGATGGCCCTCCCAGCGGAATTCCGAGTCGCAATCGTCTTCCAACACCCAGGCATTGGCGCGGTTGGCCCACTCGAGCAGCGCGAGGCGGCGGCCGATCGGCAGAGCACCCCCAAGCGGCGTGGCATGAGATGGCGCGGTCAGCACCAGCCGCGCCTGCGGTGCCATCTCTATGCCGCTCGCGACGTCCAGACCGTCCGCATCGCAGGGTACCGGCACCGGCACCGCGCCCGCAGCGATCAGAGCGCCGCGGCCGGCGATGTAGCCCGGGTCGTCCACCCAGACCGGGTCACCCGGGTCGAGTAGCAGCTCTGCAGCAACGCGCAGCGCCTGCTGGGTCCCGGCAGTGATGACGACGCAGTCGGGGTCGGCGATCAGCCCGCGTGTGGCCGCTAGATGCGCGGCTATCTGTGTGCGCAGCGCGCGCAGACCTTGTGGCGGCGGGTAGCCAGCGCATTCGGCCGGCATAACGCGCAGGACGCGCATCGCGCAGCGCGACCAGGAGCGCAGCGGGAAGAGGTCCGGCGCCGGCAGCCCGCCAGCAAGCACGCTGCCCTCAGTTGTGCCGCGCGCTGCCGCCGATACCGGGATTTCCGCCAACACGCTGCCGCGGCGCGATAGCGCGTTGGCTGCAGTTTGCGGCGGTGCGGCCGGAGCAGGGGCTGCATCCGGCAGGTCGGGCGCGACATAGGTGCCGCTGCCGGTGCGGGCACGGACGTAACCCTCGGCCGCCAGGCGCTCATACGCCAGCACCACCGTCTGACGCGCCACACCGAGTTCCGTGGCCAGCGCGCGCGTGGGCGGCAGGCGAGCGCCGGAGGGCAGGGCGCCACTCAGGATGCCTTGGCGAAGACGGTCAAACACGGCCTGCTGTCGAGTTTGGTCTGGTGCAAGCATGAGTCGATGCGGTCATAGACCGGTCCAATGAGCGAGACCAGTGAGAATGTACGGTTCCGTGCAGCCACTCGCTCAGGCATGCGCGTGCCTCGAACGACCAACAGGCGACCCATTGCGGAACCAGTCCTGGCCGCGAAGAACAAAACGCAAGCAGGCTCCACGCTGCGCCGCGCCCAGCGGGACCAGCGACGACAGCGCCGGCATGATCGAACTTGCCACCGATGACGTCGGTCGAGGCTGGGCCCGCGCCCGAGATGTCATTGATATTGCGGCATATGGGGCACCTGTTCTTTCTGACGCGGACGCTGCGGGATCGTAACCTCCACTGGCACGGCGCTGACGCTGCAGCCAACCATGGCAATTCACCGATCGCCGCGCTGCCGGGAGCACCGGACCCGGCAACTGCGCAGGATGCACCAGCGCCAGCTGGTGGGCCCCTTGGCCGCGTGCACCCGGCACGGCAGCATACCGGCATGCGAGGGAGTGGCGTCGGGATGAAGCTGAAAGGATACGTCGCCTTGATCACCGGAGGATCCCGCGGCATCGGACGCGCCACGGCACTCGCCTTCGCCGCAGAGGGGGCAGACATCGCCTTCTGCCATCTCGATGACGGCGCGAAGGCCGAAGCAACTGTCGCCGAGATACAGGCGCTCGGTCGCCGCGCGATGCATCGCTCGCTCGACGTCGCGGACACCGCAGCGACGCGCGCGTTTGCCGCCGAGACTTCCGCAGCCCTCGGTCCTGTCGACGTCCTGTTCAATAACGCCGGCATGAACATCCGGAAGAAGTTCGAAGACTACTCTGAGGAGGAATTCGATCGCATCGTCGCGGTGCACGTGAAAGGCATGTTTTTCATGGCACAGGCCGTCTATCCAGGGATGGCAGCGCGTGGCTGCGGCTGCATCATCAACATTGCCTCACAGCGCGGATTGAAGGGGGCGGTGAATTCGTCGGTCTATTCCGCGGCCAAAGCGGCGATCCTCGGCTTCACGCGCGCGCTCGCATGGGAAGCGGCGCCGCGCGGCGTGCGAGTCAACGCCATCGCGCCGGGACCGATCGACACTGACCTGACTGCGACAATGGATCCCGCAGACCGTCAGGCGTTCATCGACGCGCTCCCGATCCACCGCTTCGGCCGTCCCGAGGAAATCGCCGCAACCGCGCTATTGCTGGCGGGGCCGGAGGGCGGGTTTTACGTCGGCGCCTGCCTCTCACCAAACGGCGGAGACGTCATGTACTGAGAGCGTTGCGAGGTCGGTGGTCGCCAGGAGCGGCCCTGATTTGCCAGGCGACTATCGATGACCGTCACTTTGGCACCACGCATGCGCCGTCAACAGGAATACGCAGTAATAACGGCCGCCCTGTCCGATGACCCTCTTCGACCCAAGCACGAAGTGAGGTCGAGGACGCCGCATCGCCTGCCGACCTTCGCCCGCCACGCCCCTGCTGTGGCGGACGCATGGTCATCATCGAGAGCTTCCAGCGGGCGGCCCGGGCGTGCGCGCCACCATCCTCGCATCCGGCCAGTCGCGCTATTGCGCCTACCGCGCCGAATTGGATCTGGTGCTGCACCTGGATCAGGAATTGCTGCGAGGGCACCACCCCGAATCGTCAGTGGTCAATTCTGCCTCAAGGCTGAGAGCCAAAGGCCAGCACCGATTTGTTCACCATATCTTACACGGCGTTAGAAAGATCCACTGGTGCTACCTTCTACTCAACGGTGGATACGTTGATTTCCGGTAAGTAGACGCTCAAAGCACCACCTGCGGGCGCCTTCCTATCCGAAACTATCCGCTAATTCGCTTGCGCCACGAGCGACTCGTTATTCGGCTTGTTGCCGGGACTTGGTGGCGCGCACTCGGTCAGGCAACCCATCATGGGGACCGAGGGCGTGCGTCGGATATTCGTCCCACCAATCCTCGCGTAGCGCTTTGCGATCGAGATTGAGCGGATAGACGATGCGGTTCTCGGGCTTGCTCCGTTCACCCACCACAAGTAGGCGGACTTCGGCTGGTGTGTTGTTAAGGAAAGTATGCACGATCCCTGTTCCGGCCGGAAACCCAACGCCATCGCCTGGCTTGAGCCGATGGAGACGGCCATCGAGCCAAACCTCAGGCTCGCCGTCGATCACATATACAAACTCTTCCTCGGCGCTCTCTGCGTGCGGAAATGATGTACGCCGACCAGGTGGCAATCTCTCGTGATGAATACCCAACTTTGTCAGGCCGAAGAGTTTGCCGAAAGGGGAGCCAATGCTCATTAGCTCATCGTCATTCTCATAGTGCTTGTCATCGGGTTGTTCGATCTCGCTCCAATGGGCGATGAAGGAAGGTCGGTCTGTGGTCACCATTGAGATCCTCCCGCTTGAGGCCTCAGACTGCCAAACAAATAGGTCACTGTCCACCGATCACCATGATTACGTTCTCACGTAGTCGCATTGAGATCGGACGTTCTGCTGAGGCCTGAGTCCAGGACACGCTTCATGGCGCGACTGCGTGTCGTCGCACTACATGACACACGCCGCCCAGGCGGATAGGTAGAAAGCCGCCCCGTCGTCTGCCAAGGCGGCTATCGACCCAACGTGCACGCGGATCGGTCAGTCGGGCGGTTCCGAAAGCGGACATGTGGCGATGTGGCGTACTCACTGCCGCGAACGTTTGTCGACCCTGGTCGCTTTCACCATGTCCTCTGGAAGCCGTGTGACACCTGGCTCCCGGAAGGTGACAGTGACGGATCAGTCTGCCGCGGGCTTGCGGCAAGCGGGCCGGCAGAACCCCACCTGGTCTTGCCGCATGTCGGCACGAAGCGACCCAAGTCGGTCGCCAGCGGGCCGATCACACGATCGCGAAAGCGGCCACCGACCAAGGCAGCGTCGCGGCGGTTCGCGCCGATAATCGCCGGTCAGTTGAGTGGCGCCACACCACGACACGGGATCCCCGATCGGACGACTTACTCGGGTGTGACGGGTGGGTTTCTGCTGATCCGCTTCCGGGCCGGCATCTTGCAAAAAGCGGAGGTTCGCGCTCAGCATCAAGATCGCCAGCCGCCTGCTCGAGCATGCCCAGAAGACGGCCAATGGCCTTGTCACCCATGAGATCGAACTGCCGCGGGGCAATCATCGCGTGGTGCTGTCCATCGCCGACACGACCGGAAGGACGGCATCGCGCCCCTTCAATCTCGCGGTTGCCCACGAGCCCTTCGCTACACTTGGATCCAGAGCATGCATAAGATCTTTGTTTCTGACTACGACGGGACGGTCACGGGCAAAGACTTTTTTTCGCTGCTGGCCGAACGTTATTTGCCCGCGAATACACCTGACTATTTCGCCCGGTATGGGGAGGGTCGGATATCTCATTTCGAAGCCATGGCAGCGTACTTCGCATTCGCGCCGGCGGACGAACAGCAACTCGAAGCGCTGCTCACTGCCGGCCAGCCGGATCCGGACCTGGGCGCGTCAGCGGCGCTTCTCCGGCGTGCCGGCTGGGAGCTTTGGGTGGTTTCCGCCGGCTCGTCCTGGTACGTCGAACGCGTTCTCAGCCGGGCAGGAGTGGCCGCGACTGTATACTCCAACCCAGGACGCCTGGAGAACGGGCGCGGCCTCGTACTGGAGGCGCCAGACCCTTCATCCCCATATCATTCGGCATCGGAGGGCGTGGACAAGTCGGCGGTGGTCCGGCAGGCCCTCCGGATCGCGGACTCTGTGGCATTCGCCGGCGACGGGCCGCTCGACTTACAGCCGGCCTTACTCGTTCGGCCGCGGTTGCGCTTCGCGCGGGGCTTCCTGGCCGAGGCGCTGCGGACGCGCGGGGAGGGGTTTCAGCCGTTTTCGCGCTGGAGCGAGATTGCAAGAGAACTGGCATGAAGAACGCCCAGATCAATGTGCCTCGGCTCGTGCGTATCAAGGCCGGCGCACTACAGCGCTTGGGTCTCTACCTGGCGCGCTCACGCCTGACACCGGCCGCTCTATTTCACAGTGAAGGCATGTTGCCCTCCATTCTAGACGCGGTCCGACAGAGCCTTCGGGATCAGCGCATAACTCCGGCTCTTCTCTGTGAGGTGCAGGAGGCGAGCGTCGAGGAAGCGGTGCGCTTGCGGAGCGCGGTGCCATCTTCGTGCAAGGCATTGATCGGCGTCGGTGGCGGCAAGGCACTCGACGTCGCGAAGTATGCCGCCTCTCTTGCTGGAATGCCGTACTTCGCGGCGCCGACGTCCGTTTCTAACGACGGTTTTTGCTCGCCACAGGCGAGTTTGACCTTGGAGGGCAAGCGTCAGGCAATACCTACCGGCCCTCCCGAAGCAGTTGTGGTCGATCTCACAGTCTGTCAACGGGCACCGCTGCCGCTCTGGCATTCTGGAGTTGGCGATTTGTGCTCCAAGTTCACGGCCGTTTCGGACTGGAAGCTGGCCTTCTACCGACGCGGAGATCCAGTCAATGATCTGGCTGCGTTGATATCCGACGCCAGCGTCTTTCAGTTCATGGCAAATCCGGTGTCGGACGAAGAGGGAATTCGGCTTCTCGCTACGGCCCTCATGTTGAACGGGGTTGCCATGGAGATTGCGGGCTCATCGCGGCCGTCCAGCGGCAGTGAGCACCTCATTTCTCACGCGCTTGATATGACAGGGGCGAGACCGCGGCTCCACGGCCTCCAGACCGGGACGGCAGCCTACCTCGTCAGCAGCCTGCAGGGCGGCAGTCACCACCGGAAAATCGGGGAATTATTCGCACGGACAGGCTTCTGGGATTCGGTCCGAAAACAGCCATTCTCCAAAGAGGAATGGAGGATCGCTGTGGAACGAGCACCTTCGGTTAAAGAGGATTTCTACACAATCCTCTCGGAAAGGGATGCGTGGCCCGAGTTCGCCAGGATGATCGCTCGCGACCCGGCCCTTATTGGATGCTTCGACTGAGGCGTCATACGCGAGCCTCTCCGCATAGTTCGAGCACACGGTTGCCGTCACTCATGCCCGCGTCCGCGTGTTGACGTTACAGCCGGGCGAAACAAAGCCTGCCGCTTGATCTAAACTTTCGACATGTGTTGACCTGTCAGCTGCGAGGAGTCCTGGATGTCCACAATTCACGCTCAACTGTCAGGCCGGTCCGACCCATGGCTGCCGTCTGATGGCTGAACAGGTCTGTCCGAAAGCAGTCGTTCGGCGGTGGCGGCCGGCAACGGTGCGGCCATGTCGCCCAGCTCAGGCACATCGCATCAGTAACCTCACCGATCGCGAAGAAAAACTCGATGCGGATCTCATCGAGGCTGTTTTCGCGCGGCGTTCCAAGCGTCGTGATCGTCGTGAATATGCGCAGCGAGGTCTCGCCGCGTTGGAAGTGGATACCCAGGACAGGCAACGAGCCCTCGTGAGGCAACGAAACGTCGGCCGGAAGAGTGCCCGCCAAATCCGACGGGCGCTGGAGAAGTGCCTCGGTTTCGGTCGACCCATCGATCCGCGCATCGTTCTGGACGCCACGCAGGAATGGGCCGCGACCTCTTCCCGGTTAACTCTCAAAGGCCGCAATCGATCTGGCGACATGCTTGCTGGTCATGTCTGTCGCGCGCATCCGGATGCCAGTAGCGGCGCTGGAGGGGAGTGACCATCTTAGCGTGCGATGGTTGCCGCGGGGCCTGTGCTGCGCTGTGGGTGCGATCGAGGCCCTGGCCTGATCGCCCGGGCGCCGGCGGCAAGATGGATGAAGGAGAGAACCATGCGGCGATACCTTGCGCCGGTGTTATTGGCCCTCGCGACGGCTGCCTGGCCGGGCATGGCGGGCGCGGTGGAGTTCATGGACCAAACGACCGGCCCGCCGGTGGGCACAACAATCGATGGCTTCCACGAAGTGCTCGGCCCCGAAGCCACCGAGCCAGAGCATGCGGGCGACTTCGTGGGCCCGCTGCCCGAGTACATGCCGTCGCTTCCCGGTCGCCCCTGCCCGTCGTGTTCCGCGGCGGACCGCACTCGGGAGTTGAATGGATTGCGACCACCGCCACCTCAGCGCTGATCGCATCAATCACGGCTTGGCGTGGCCGCCCGCCGCGCTGGATTGCGGCATCATGCCCTGTCCGGTGTATGCGACGTGATCGCTGGTCTTGCCTTACCGGCGGTCTGACGAAAAACATTGTTCACCTTCGTGACCTCACGGTGGCGGTGCCATTCCCTTGAGCGCACGAGGCAAGCGAGTTGCCGCTCGATGCGGTTCCTCTTGCTCAATGTGCCCGCCGCGGCTCGGCTCCCGCTCGGTCCCCTGCAGCTCAATC
>JASHQG010000312.1 GCA_030037665.1 Acetobacteraceae bacterium | reverse complement strand
GTCGTCAGGATGAGGCGCGGCGGCGAGAATGGAGCCTCTCTCGCTCGCCGTCTCGACGGGCAGGCGTTCGATCGCGGCGAGCGCCTGCTCGAGGGGATGCATCCCAGACAGGATATGGTCCGACAATGCCCGCACAGGCGATCTCTCCCGCTGCCCCTATGTGCCCGGCGTGCCCATGGTCGGCCTCCATACCCACTGACGTGGCATCGAACCATGTTTGGTCGCGTAAACAGTCAGTGAAATTTTCGACCAAAGGCGTCAGAATCCCGCGCTGCAAATGAAACACTTGCCACTGTTTCACGGTCAATCGGGCGCGTGCAGTCCCCGGGCGGCCACCGCACCGAAAAACCAAGCGCCATGCCTGTGTTGACGCCCGGCCATTTCGACAGAATCAGGCCGAGATCGTTTCCTAGAGAATTTCATTAACCTTTAGCGATGCTCTGCTCGAGGGCAATTCCAACACGCTGCCAGCCCCCGGCACCAGGCGGCGTATCCAACAACCTCTTCCCTGTTGTCGAAGTGCCCATAGAATCGCTCGGATGCAATCAGCGGCGCAACCTCTGGCAGGGCGCTTCTCGGCTGCCACAACAGACGGCCGGTGTGGTCAGTAGCAGCATGTTGTGCGCCAGTTGGCGCCTCGCTCGCCCTATCGATGGCGTCGGGCGCGGCTTTGCCTTCAAAGTCAAGTCCGGCTCGTCCTGCACTGGCGTGATCCGGGATGTCACCACCGCCACACTGTTACGGTGGGGAGTTCGATCGGCTTTCAGTCTTGGTGGCAACGGTTGGCCGTGCCAACCGCGCGGCTGCTCCGGTTGCGTTCGGCGCTCCGTCAGCAGTGGTATAACGGCAAATGCCCCGTGCGTCGCCACAGGCACTTGATCCGGTTCTCACGCCGAGATGGTGTGAGCACCAGTGCTTCACGCGCTCGGGTTGGTTGGCGTTCATCGTCAGCTGCCAGGCTCGGTGGCCATGCCATTGAGCCAACGTGTCGCGCTGCGCGCGCCATCCACCGATGCGCCCGGCAGATTCTCGGCGTCGAGCCGATCCGTCATCGCTCGCCGATTGCCGCGGTTCACTGCGATTGAGGCTGCGTCGGGAAGGTGGCTCTCTACGCCATGCGCGTCTTGGAAACGATGCACCCAAAATCCGATGAACCCCGCTTCCGGCTGGCGTCGGTCCGGTAAATTGATGGGCATCGCGCTCGTGCCAGGACGCGGACTTTGAGCGTCGCGCAACCCGCGTTCAGAACGAGGTCAAATGCAGGTCAAGCCATCCACTCAGCTCAATCATTTTTCGGCATTGGCGCCGATCAATGCATCCGTCGTGCCATGCTTGTACCGAGGGGAAGGTTTGGACGCACGATAACGGTGTATCTGCTGACGCCACGTGTGAAGCAGATGAATGTGACGCGCGGTTCGGACGGCAATTCGACTGCAGTACGACCATGCCCCGCCGTCGGCACCGATATGATCTGGTGTATCGACCTGGATCGCTGGTTGGTAGCGACCAGAGGATCAGCAAAGCGGTCCCTGGTTCGCGATGGAGCCGGCTGCCTGGAGCTGTTTCGAAGCGAGGGCTGCACGCGCCATCGAACGAATATCATTTTCTCAACTGAGGTCCTGTGACCCGGCGGCTTCTAGCTGATCCAGCACCACAATAATTTGCGACGTCGTTCGATCCGTGCGCCTCAGTACGTCTCGGCCGAGCACAGCAAGCCGGCTCGTCTGTCAGGCCTTCCCGGCGCGCGCGGATAAAGGGAGATGACGATCGGGAAAGAGGTCGCTACCACAGCCTCGACGACCGCAATTGCGGTAGCGCTCCCTTCGCATCGCAGAATGCCCAACCCGATCATGACGGGATACGGCGCATTCAGAGCTCCCTGTACCGTCGTCTTGCCGGTCTTCCCCACGTACGTATCGCGGAACGCAGGACTGTCGCGAAGACAGCCCCGCGTTGCCGATGCTCAGCGATCGTTCCAGGCAACCCGGCCGGTCTTGTGGTTTGGCCGGGCCAGGGCCGTGGCCGTCCGGGACCACCCGCACTGCGCGCTGTAGCGCGCCCGCTCGGCGGGCCCGGTGACGGCATAGCACCAGTCGGGGGGTGCCAGCCTGACTGGCGCCGCGATGGGTGCAACCCGGACAGCAGGCACCGCAGCGACCATGGGTCGCGCGACGGTGGCTGATGCCTGCGCCACGGGCGGCGCCGGCGGATAAGCCACGGCCACGCGCCTGCCGCAGGCTTGGCCAACCGACCACATCGCGTCGCGTACATGGTCGTCCTGACACAGCAGCGCGATCGACGCGTCATGCATACCGATGTTGTAAAGCAATGCAGCCTCCTGACGGCGCTCACACGCCCTGTCGGCCCAGGTGCCGCCGCCGGAAATGCCGAAGCCGGCCACCGCGACGCCGCCGGAGACGCCGACTGCGCACGGGTTACCGCCGACGATGCTGGGCGCGACGACGTCTGGCACGTTCCGCACCGTGTAGCCGCCGGTGTAGTTGATCGTCGGATCGCCGTTACCGGACGAACTCGGGTCGCCCGCGGTGCCGGTGCCGGTGTTGATGGTGACCGCCGCTGACGACGAGCCGGTGCGGGCCGATGAGGCTCCGGTGTTCGCCGTCGAGATGCCGGACTGCGACGTGGACGCCGAACGCGAGCCCGAGCTGGCCTGTGCGCCCGAGAGCGACGACGACGCGCCGTTGCCGATCGGATTGCCGTAGATGCTGGATGACGAGCCGGAGTTGGAGGAGTTGGTGACCTGCGCGTTGGATACCGATCCGGCATTCTGCGCGTAGGCTGGCACGGCGAGCACGAGGCAGGCCGCTGCCATGACAAGTAACTGCTTCATTTTGGGTGGGGTGGCTCCGCAGAGGTGAAAAGGGGACGGGCAGCGCCAGGAGGGGAAGCTGACGCCGCCCGCCAGTTGGTCAGTGCGAGGTCGCCGCCGCGTAGCCCGACACGCCAAGGCCCTGGCTGGCGATGCCGCCGCTGGTGGCATTGCCGAAGCTGGTCGACGTGCTGTTGGACGCGCCGAGGTTGGACTCCGTCACGTTCGAATCGCTGCCGTTCACGCCGGCGACGTGAAAGAGGTTAACGCTGCCGGACACTGCACCCGCATTCACGGTGGCAGTGTTGCCCGCTTCCGACGTGTTGGAAGAGACGCCAAAGCCATGGCTGGCGGACGAAACGCTCGTGGTGCCTTCGCCGGCGGTGATGCCGGCTGAGGTCGAGGTCCCCGCCATGGCGGGCGCCGCCAGTGCCAGCGCAAATACGCTGGTGAGAATAAGCTTCTTCATAGTCGAGTTAACTCCAGAAAGTTGCGAATCCCGGTCTGCGGTCGCACACCAGCCCAGGCCACTGGCCCAGGCGGAGCGAACACGCGCATGGCTATCCATGATGCGGTTCGCTCCGTCCAAGGTCAGAGAAAGCACAGCAATAAGAAGATCAGTGCGCTCTTGCCTCGCGTCAGATGCATACTGTCGCTGGCAGCGGAGCCAAAAGATAAACGAAGCACTTGTATTCAGCCCATCCTTGGAACGCAGTTATTCTTGTAGAGCCTGCTGGCCGGGAGTGGTCCGGTTCAGGCCGTGCGCTTCTACGCAATGTTTCGCCATGTGCGCTATATAAACTTTCGGGCTAACCGATACGTCGAAGGAATGGACAAATAGCTCGTCGAATCTCCAGGTGATAGCTCGCATCTCTGAACGAAGCTATCCATATATGGGCCCGACGCATCATGATAGAAATCGACAGCGTCTTCCTGAAGCGGTGGCGCGCGTTACACGGTCTCACCCAAGCGGAGTTGGCCGGAATGTTAAGTGTGTCAAAACGGACATATGAAGGTTGGGAAGCCGGACGACCGATCTGTCATCCACGGATGCTGGCGCTAGCGCTTAAATCGCTCACAGCCGACTTAAAGAGGAAGAAGTGACCTAATCAAATGGTCAATGGGCAGTTCATCCATTCTGGTCTGCTAAACTCGCAAACTGCTCGGACGTACTATATCGACCCTGTGCGAGTCCTCGGCGACCCACACTGACATATGCAGAATTGCCAGAGCTTCATAACCACCAGCGCCTGTTGGATGCGTGAGTCATTTCTCTGGCTGAGCGAGAACACAATGTCTTGGTGTCTTTGGTTGTCGCCCGTCTTGCCAGCCAATCGGGTGATCCAGCCTTTCTGGAGATTTCTCCGATAGCGCCAGCCTTTTGGATCGTTATAGCCCGATGATCCAAGCCATCTGATTGACGTGGGGTGACGGGCGGCACATAAGCTCGCAACAGGCCTCGGTTGAATTAGTGCCGCAAAAAGTGCGAAGGACTCGCCGTCGACACAGAATATCCGGTCATGTCGGTTGG
>JASHQG010000311.1 GCA_030037665.1 Acetobacteraceae bacterium | reverse complement strand
TGCATCGTTCTGCACGGCAAAGCACACGGACCATGGCCCAGCCCATGCCGCCAGTACGGCATCGCCGGCGCACGCCGCACGCCACGTGCCAGGATCGGGAAACGTACTCATTGCGGATCAATCACCTGCAGCATGACCGGATGGTACATCTCGCCGTGCCCGGCGGTCTCGGCATCTTTCAGTCGCCGCATGGTCAGCCGCGCACCCGGCACATCGACGCCCACGTCGTCTGCCATCGCCAGCGCATACGACAGATCCTTCATTGCATAGCGCACGGAAAACGCCCGCTCCGGAAACACCCGCGGCAGCATGGACTTGATGCCATGATTGCGTAGCACAAATGAATCCCCTGACCCGAGCGCGATCGCCGGCAGCAACACATCAGGCGGCACACCGTTGCGGCGACCGAGAGCAATCGCCTCGGCGATCGCCGCGGTGTTTTGGAACACCAGCATGTTATTGAGGATCTTCACAACCTCGCCGCAGCCGACCGGACCGCAATGTGTCACGTCGCTTCCCATCGTCTCCAGAATCGGACGGACGTGCGTGAACACGGCATCCGAGGCGCCGACGGTAATGGAAAGATCGCCACGCGCCGCCGCCTCGCGTGTGCGCGCCACCGGCGCGTCGGCGTAGCCAATGCCGCGCGCCTCCAGCCGCGCACCGGTTTCACGCGCCAGCGCCACCGGCGAGGTGCTCGTATCGACGACGCACTGCCCCGCGGACAGCCCCGGCTCGAGTGCCGCGATCACCGACTGGACCGCCTTGCCGTCTGGCAGCGACAGCAGCACGAGGTCGCACCGTCGCGTCATCTCCTCTGGCGTCGCCGCGGTCACGCTGAGTGCCGCCAGCCGGTCCAGCGGCTCGCGTCGCAGGTCATGCGCCAGCACGGTGCGGCCTGAGCGGCGGGCCAGGTGACCGCACATCGGCTCACCCATCACCCCAAGACCGATAAATCCGATTGTCCCGATCGGTCGCAGTTGTGTTGCCTGCATGTGCCTCTGTCTCCCGTCAATCTCCGGACTGTTGGCGGCGCCGCTGACGCTGTCAAAGGCACGTCTGATGCTCTGCCCGCGGCAAGCCGACGCATCGTGCCGGGGTGATCGGCAGGCGCGCTGGTTTGTGCATCGTGACGCCTGCCGAAGAGGTGGCGGTGGGTTGCACGCACAGCCGTTGAACCACTGAACCGCGTGAGTCCATGCCGACGTTCGTGACCATCCGCTATGGTGATCGCGCGGATTGCGAACGTACCGCCCCGGCGATCCGCGCCTCAGCGCATGCACGGGACGAGGAATTGCGCAAACGCGGAGCGCTGACGGACATCACTGGTCACCCTGTGCAGATCCGCAACCCGGACGCCGCGGGAGTACAAACAGTGAGCAGTTCATGCATGGCGAGACCATTACCCGTCACCGGCTTTGCCGTCATTGAGGCGGCCGACATTGCGGAAGCGATATCGATGGTTCGTAGGTATCCTGTGCTGTGGCGCGCGGCGTGGTGGGGCTGTGGCCTACGGGAGCGGCGTGATCGCCCCGGTTGCACTCAATCGCGAAAGCTTGCTGTTGGACGCGGTGGATGACGCGACCAACGTTGTCTCCGAGGCGGCGCGCGAGATCGTTCTGGGCTGCGAAGCAATGTCGCCGCAGATGGCAGCTTCAGCCGAACGTGAGAGTTGACCGGCAGGTTGTGCTCCACGGGCGAAACCTGAGGTACTGCGTCGTGCTCGGAGTTCGGGCCGCAAAGCGGACCAAGGAGGGAAGCGACGGGCCTCATCAGACCGCTGTGTCTCGTCACCGCAACTCTGTGGCCCAGACGTTCGCTGCCCGAGCCGTGGCGACCATTCCGCAACGCGGAGGCTCCCGCCTCACTTACCCGCTGCGGACTGCCGCAGGCTTTGCGCCGGTGATCCGCAGCAGTTCGGCCGCTGTGGTGCGGAACACGTGGCTGGGCGAGCCGGCCGCCGCCCAGATTGGATCCAGCGCCAGCAGGTCTTCGTCCAGCAGTATCAGCGGCGGCGCCAGATGACCGACCGGCGCGACGCCGCCGATGGCGAAGCCGGTGGTGTCGCGCACCCAACCGGCATCGGCGCGCGCGAGCGTCACGCCCAGCGCCGCGCCAGCCAGCGCTGGATCAACGCGGTTGGCGCCAGACGTGATGACCAAGGCCGCGCGCTCGCCGGCGCGGAACACAATCGACTTGGCGATCTGCGCAACCGCGCAGCCGACGGCCGCAGCGGCATCTGCTGCGGTGCGCGTGCCGGCAGGGAAGGCCAGGATGCTGTCCGGATGGCCCGTCGCCAGCAGTGCCGCGCGCACCCGCTGCACCGAACCTGCGTTCGACTCCGACATCGCTTATATGCCCCCCGCATGGAACCGCTCGCGCTCTATATCCACTGGCCGTTCTGCCTGGCCAAGTGCCCGTACTGCGACTTCAACTCGCACGTTCGGGAGCGCATTCCGCAAGCACGCTTCCGGGCCGCACTGCGGGCCGAGCTGGCATGGGAGGCGGCGAGGCTGGGGCGCCGGCCGCTGACCTCGATCTTTTTCGGCGGTGGCACACCGAGCCTGATGGAGCCGGAAACCGTCGCTGCGTTGATCGACGACGCGCGCCGGTTGTTCGACGCGGCGCCCGAGATTGAGATCACGCTCGAGGCGAACCCCACCAGCGTCGAAGCCGAGCGGCTGGCGATGTTCCGCGCAGCCGGGGTGAACCGTGCCTCGTTGGGCGTGCAGGCGCTCGATGACGGCGTGTTGCGGTTGCTCGGCCGTCAGCATTCGGCCGCCCAGGCCATTGCGGCGCTGGAGATCGCCCGGACGACGTTTCCACGCGTGTCGTTCGACCTGATCTATGCCCGGCCCAGCCAGGACGCGGCGGCCTGGCGGGGCGAGCTGCGCCAGGCGCTGACATTGGCGGCCGATCATCTCTCGCTCTATCAGCTGACCATCGAGCCCGGTACGGCGTTTGCCACACGGCACGCGCGGGGCGAAATCGTACTGCCGGATAGCGACACGGCGGCGGCGCTCTATGCCGCCACCGGTGAGGAAGCGGCGAGGTTCGGCCTGCAGCCTTATGAGGTGTCGAACTACGCCGTGCCTGGCGGGGAGAGCCGGCACAATCTGGCGTACTGGCGGTACGCCGATTACGCAGGGATCGGCCCGGGCGCGCATGGGCGGCTCTCCTTGGATGGCGCGCTGATCGCCACGCGCCGGCATCGCGCGCCGGAACCGTGGGCCGAACGCGTGGAGCGTGACGGACATGGCACCGTCGAGGAAGCCGCACTTACGCCTGCCGAGCGCGCGCGTGAGATGCTGCTCATGGGACTGCGGCTGGCGGAGGGGATCGATCCGGCGCGGTTCGCCCAGCGAACGGACATCGCACTTCTGGACGCGGTGAACGCGGGCACGTTGGAGAGGGCGCTCGAGGAAGACTACCTGATCTGGCGCGATGGCCGCCTTGTGGCCACAGCGGAAGGGCGGCTGCGATTGGACGCGCTGCTGACCGAGCTGGCCTGCTAGCGCCCGCTCTGGGAGGCGGTCGCGCTCGTACCGCTCAGGCCATGGGGCGCCAGCCGGCAGGCAGCCTCAAGACAGACCAAACCGTCCTCACCGAGCCGTACGGCGGAGCCTCTGCCGTGCCATGCGGCGACTCGTGGCGCTCATCGTAAGCTCTCCTGCAATCGCTGTTGGTGACTCCGCTCCGCCATGCCAAAGCCCGTCGTCCGATTCGTCTGCCAATCCTGCGGCGCGATTGCCGCGAAATGGGTCGGTCGCTGCGAGACCTGTGGCGAGTGGAATACCATCGTGGAGGAACCCGTCGTCCGACCCGGACCTGCCGGTAAGGTGCTGGGCGGCCGCAGCGTTGCATTTGTCGACCTCGCCGGTTCGCCCGCGCCGCCCGCTCGCGCCGCCACTGGCATTGCCGAACTGGACCGCGTGCTCGGCGGCGGGCTGGTGCCTGGCTCGGCTGTGCTGGTGGGAGGCGATCCAGGCATCGGCAAATCCACCCTGCTCCTGCAGGCTGCCGCCCGTCTCGCCAACGCTGGTCGGCGGGTCCTGTACGTCTCGGGCGAGGAATCCGTCGACCAGGTGCGGCTCCGCGCCCGACGCCTGGGGCTGGCCGACGCGCCGGTGGAACTCGCCGCCGCGGTCAACGTGCGTGACATCGCCGCTAGTCTGGAGGCAACGCGCGACGGCGTTCTGGTGGTGATCGATTCGATTCAGACGATGTGGCTGGATGCGATCGAGAGCGCGCCTGGCACCGTCGGCCAGGTGCGCGCCTGCAGCTTCGAACTGATCCGCCTGGCGAAGGCCGGCAGTTTCGCACTGGCACTCATCGGCCACGTGACCAAAGACGGCGCGCTCGCCGGCCCGCGCGTGCTGGAGCACATGGTCGACGCGGTGCTGTATTTCGAAGGCGACCGCGGCCACCAGTTTCGCATCCTGCGCGCGGTGAAGAACCGCTTTGGCGCCACCGATGAGATCGGCGTGTTCGAGATGACCGGGCACGGCTTGGCGGAAGTGGCGAACCCCTCCGCGCTCTTCCTCGCGGAGCGGCGCGGCAATATCGCCGGCAGCGCGGTTTTTGCCGGTCTCGAGGGGACCCGCCCGGTGCTGGTGGAAATCCAGGCACTGCTGGCGCCAAATCCTGGCGGGTCGCCGCGCCGAGCGGCGATTGGCTGGGACGCCGGCCGGCTCGCTATGCTGCTTGCGGTGCTCGAAACGCGCGCGGGGCTCAGGTTGAACGCGACCGACGTCTACCTGAACGTGGCCGGCGGTCTGCGGGTGAACGAGCCGGCGGCAGACCTCGCGGTGGCCGCGGCGCTGGCGTCTGCTGCGTCCAATCAGCCGACGAGCGCCGGGACGGTGTATTTCGGCGAGGTCGGCCTGTCGGGCGAAGTCCGCCAGGTGGCGCAAGCCGAGGCCCGTCTCAAGGAAGCCGCGAAGCTCGGCTTCGACTCGGCGGCGCTGCCGCGGCGGGTAGCGCGCGGCAGCCGAGTGGTGCTTGCGCCCGATCGGATGCGGCTTGAGGAAATCGGGCATGTCGCGGATCTGGTTGCACGATTCGCAGGAGATCAGGTCCGCAATACGTGATCGTGGCTTGGCGGCGGCGGCGGAGGGGACGATAAGGCGCGCAGTTCCAGCAACGGCGATTGCATGACCCACCTGCGGCAACACGCGCCCGGCAAAGCCCTGCCGTCACCGGGAGGGGGCAAGGGTGGTGAGACGATCGCTGCACGCGCCGCGCACGTCCGAGATCTTCCCGCCGCGCCCTCCTGCCAGGGGATCGGACGGTTCGTCGCCCCTACCGCCCGCTCCGGACACGGCCATGACCTGGGTTGACCTCGTTGTCCTCGCCGTGCTGGCGGTCTCAGCCGCGCTCGCCTTCATGCGCGGCTTCGTTCGAGAAATCCTGGGCCTCATTGGCTGGGTGGGCGCCATTGCCGCCGCCGTCTGGGGCCTGCCTTTGCTCCGTCCCCGGCTTACCCACTGGATGCACGCCTCACCCTGGGTCGATCCGGTGGGCTTCGTCGCCATCTTCCTCGTGTCGCTGATCGTCCTGCTGCTGATTGCCCGCGTGATTGGCCGGGCCGTGCACAACTCTCCGCTCGGCAGCCTTGACCGGACGCTGGGGCTGGTATTCGGCCTCGTCCGGGGTGCGGCGCTGGTCATCATTGCCTATATCGGAGCCGGGATGGTGGTGCCGGTGAACCAGTGGCCGGAACCTGTACGACAGGCCCGTTTGTTGTGGCCCGCCTTCATCGGCGCGCGCTGGACGGTGCAGCAGTTGCCGAGCAGCTATCGGCCGCGCCTCTACCCCCCGCCGCCCGGTCGTGCCACGACGGCACAGGATCTGCTGCAGCCAATCCCGCAAGGCTCGGCCATTGGCCCCGTCGCGGCCCATCGCCCGGCGGGGGACTAACGGAGACAGGCATGGACGACCCCACGTTGGTGCTTCCGGATGACGACAAGCTGCACGAAGAGTGCGGCGTGTTCGGCGTATGGAACGTGCCCGACGCCGCGGCGGTTACCGCGCTCGGCCTGCACGCCCTGCAGCACCGCGGCCAGGAGGCGACCGGGATCGTCAGCTTCGACGGCCGCCATTTCCATTCTCACCGCGGCCTCGGCCTGGTCGGCGACAACTTCAGTAATTCCAAGATCATTGACTCGCTGCCCGGCCACGTCGCCATCGGCCACAACCGCTATGCCACCACCGGCGACACCATCCTGCGCAACGTGCAGCCGCTCTATGCCGATTTCGAGTTCGGCGGCTTTGCGGTTGCGCATAACGGCAATCTGACCAACGCGCACGTCCTGCGCCGCGCTCTGGTCCGCCGCGGCTGCCTGTTCCAGTCCACCACGGACTCTGAGGTGTTCATCCACCTGATCGCCATCAGCCTCTATTCCACCGTGGTGGACCGGCTGATAGACGGCTTGAAACAGGTAGTCGGTGCCTACTCGCTGGTCGCGCTGTCCAACGAGGCGTTGATGGGCGTGCGCGACCCACTGGGCGTGCGGCCGCTTATTCTTGGCCGTATCGGCAACGAGGGCACCGGCGGCTGGGTGCTTGCTTCCGAGACCTGCGCGTTGGATATCGTCGGCGCCGACTTCATCCGCGATGTCGAACCAGGTGAGATCGTCGTCATCAACGACCAGGGCGTACACAGTATCAAGCCTTTCGGTCGCGCGCGCGAGCGCTTCTGCGTGTTCGAATACATCTATTTTGCCCGGCCGGATTCGGTGGTCGAAGGCACACCCGTCTATGATGCGCGCAAGCGCATCGGGGCGGAACTCGCGCGAGAATCGCCGGTGCCGGCCGATGTGATCGTGCCGGTGCCGGATTCCGGTGTGCCTGCAGCGATGGGCTTCGCCCAGGAGAGTGGCATCCCGTTCGAGCTTGGCATCATCCGCAATCACTATGTCGGCCGCACCTTCATCGAGCCGACTGACCACATCCGACATCTTGGCGTGAAGCTGAAGCACTCAGCCAACGCGCCGGTGCTGAAAGGCAAGCGCGTCGTGTTGGTCGACGACTCGATCGTCCGCGGTACGACCAGCCGCAAGATCGTCGAGATGGTCCGCCATGCCGGCGCGCGCGAAGTGCATATGCGCATCTCCTCGCCGCCCACGAAGCATTCCTGCTTCTATGGCATCGACACGCCGGAGCGCGGCCAGTTGCTGGCCTCACGCCATAGCGTCGAGGCGATGGCCTCGCTGATCGGCGCCGATAGCTTGGCGTTCATTTCCATCGACGGCCTGTATCGAGCGTTGGGCCAGCCCGAACGCGACATCGCACGCCCACATTTCTGCGACGCCTGCTTCACCGGCGATTACCCAGTGCCGCTACCCGATCAGCAGGACAACTCCGAACGACAGTTGAGCCTGCTCGCGGAGAACACCTGATCCGCGATGACTGGCCCGCTGACTGAATCTGTCGCGCTGGTCACCGGTGCGAGCCGCGGTCTTGGCGCCGCTCTGGCGGTCGAGCTGGCACGGCTCGGCGCGCATGTGGTGATCACGGCGCGCACCCAGGGCGGCCTTGAGGATGTTGACGACGCGATCCGCGAATTCTCCGGCAGCGCCACGCTGCTGCCGCTCGATCTGCAGGAGCCGGACCAGATCGACCTGCTCGGCCCCAGCATCTTTCAGCGCTTCGGCCGGCTGGATATTCTGGTGCATTGCGCCGTCGCTCTCGGCGAACTGACGCCAACGCCGCACATCGAGCCAAAGGACTGGGCCGCTGCCCTCAGCGTGAACCTGACCGCCGCCTATCGCCTGATCCGCACCTGTGATCCGCCCCTGCGTGCCGCGCCAGCCGGACGCGCCGTGTTCGCCACTGACGCGCGGGCGCGCTCACCGAAGGCTTACTGGGGAAGCTATGCGGCGAGCAAAGCCGGCATGGAGCACCTCGTGCTGACCTGGGCCGACGAGGTGGCGCAGACGCGCCTGCGGGTGAACTTGTTTGATCCCGGAACTATGCGCACGCGCCTGCGCGCGCATGCGTTTCCAGGTGAGGATCCGGCCTCGCAGCCGACGCCGGAGGCTGCGGCAAAGGCTCTGACCGCACTCTGCGTGCCCGACGAGGCCCGCCACGGCGAACTGGTGTCATTCCGCGGCGCGTAGTACGCGCGTCATCGCCGCCACGTGCGCCGGCACTCAGGTTATTCTGAAATACGCCGCTTCATTCCGCCATAGCTGGCGGCGTGCCGGCCAAACATCACGGCCCGACGTGTCGCAGCAATCCGCACCTTCGCGCCTCGTGGCGAGAAACCGTCCGGTCGGCCGAAACAGGCCCGGCCACGATGAACGCAATCTATTCTGCCGCCTGCGCCACGCCGGAGACGCGCGTCCGCGTGCGCAGGGTGACGAACTCCTCGGCCGCAGTCGGATGAATACCGATAGTGCGGTCGAAATCCGCCTTCGTCGCGCCCATCACGACCGCGACCGCGAGGCCTTGCATGATCTCGGGCGCGTCCTCGCCCAGCATGTGAACACCGAGCACCCTCTGCGTCCTTTGATCGACGACCAGCTTCATCATGGTCCTGCGTGTACGGCCAGACAGTGTGTGCCGCATCGGGGTGAACTTACTGACATAGACGTCGACCGGCCCGCGCGCCGCCGCCTGCTCCTCGGTCAGGCCGACGGTCGCAATCGGCGGCGTGGAGAACACCGCCGACGGCACGTTTTGCAGCGAAATGCTGCGCGGATGGCGGCCGAACAAGCTGTCGGCCAGCGCGTGGCCTTCTGCCGTCGCGACGGGGGTCAGATTGATCCGATCGGTCACGTCGCCCATGGCATAGATGTGCGGCGCGCTGGTGCGCAGATTAGCATCGACCACTACTGCGCCCTTGTCGTTGAGCGTCACGCCGGCGTTGTCGAGGCCAAGTTTCTCCGTCGCCGGCCGCCGCCCTGTCGCAAAGAACACCAGATCGGCGCGCAGTTTCTGGTTTTCACCGAACGTCAGCACACGGCGGTCGCCATCGGCCTCGAGCTTGAGCGGACGGCAGCCGGGATGTTGCGCAATGCCCTGCTGTCCCAGCGCCTCGGCCAGTCCTTCACGCAGATCCTGGTAGAAGCCGCGCAACGGCAGCGGTTGACGGTAAATCAGGTCGACCTGCGCACCCAGCGCTTGGAAAATACCGGCGAATTCCACCGCGATGTAACCAGAGCCGATGATCGCGACGCGTTCCGGCATGCGCGGCAGGAAGAACGCGTCGTCGGAGATAATGCCGAGTTCCGCGCCGGGAATCTGCACGCGCTCGGGGTGGCCGCCGGTGGCAATGACGATTCGTTCGGCAGTGATGCGCTGGCCGCCGACATCCAGCGTGTGTGGATCGAGAAACACCGCCCGCGCATCGAAGATCTGCGCATGGGCGCCTTCCAGCAAGCGGCGGTAGATGCCGTTGAGCCGGGCGATCTCCTTGTCTTTCGCCTTGATCAGCTTGCGCCAGTTATGCGGTCCCTTCTTGATCTTCCAGCCGAACCCGGCAGCATCGTCAGCCCAGGCACCGTATTCGCCCGCCTGCACCAGGAGCTTCTTCGGCACGCAGCCGACATTGACGCAAGTACCACCCCAGAAGCGGTCCTCAGCGATCCCGACCCGCGCGCCATGTCCCGCGGAGATACGTGCACAGCGCACGCCCGCCGAGCCGCCGCCGATTACGAAGAGGTCGAAGTCCATATTCCGCACCCTCGCTGGTTGACCGCAATGTGTGCCGGGGTGCGGCGCCGAGCAAGATGCCGCGGCTGACTATCGGGTGCGGTTGTAGCTGTAGTCCTCGCGTTCGCCCGCACCCTGCCGCAGGTCCGCTGGCATCGGCGCACGGGTCGCGTTGACCTTCGCGTGCACATCCAGCGCCGCCTGGTCCTTCCACAGCTCCAGCAATGCCAGCTTGTCAGGGTTCAGAACGCTCTGGAACACCTCGAATTGCTCGCAGCCCGGTTCCTCTGCGACCTCGGCGCAGCGCTGCCGGAACGCCTGCGCTAGTTCGCCGCCTTTGCCCGGTGCGGCGTTGATCGTGACAACGAGACGGACGGGCATGTGGCTTCCTCCTTTGTGATATGCGGACTTTGGGGCCGGAACAATCCCGCTGACAGATTGCGTCGTTGCCCGGCTCCTCGCAATGCACAACGAGTGGCCCGGGCGTTTCCGAGGGCGGTCGGCCGGTGTACAGTCCGGGTCGTTGCGCGAAGAGGAGACTGCCATGCCGATCGACCCATTCGTCGATGTTGCCGGCCTGACATCGCTAGGCCCCGTCCGCTATCTGGACGTGCGCGACCAGGCCGCATTCGACGCGGGCCACGCACCGGGAGCTGTACGCGTGCCGCTAGACGCATGGGACGCCATGATCAAGAACGCCGACGTCGGCTTCGAGAAGCCTGACCCTTGGAATGCGGCACTGCAGGCG
>JASHQG010000310.1 GCA_030037665.1 Acetobacteraceae bacterium | reverse complement strand
GTTCCTGGCGATTCTGCTGACGCTGCTGGTGTCGGTCGCCGTGGCGACCACGATTGCGGTGTTGACGGAACGGCTGGCTTATCGGCCGTTCCGCCATGTGCGCGGCCTGGCGCCACTGATTTGTGCCATCGGTGTGTCGTTCTTTCTGGAGCAAACGTTCCGGGGGATGTTCGGCAGCAGCATCAAGGCCTATCCGGACCTGCACTGGACGCCGGCGGATTTCGTTATTCGAGGCTATCCCATTCCGAAGATCGACGTGCTGGTGGTGGTGTGCGCCATCGTCTCGATGGCCGTACTGTATGGAATCGTGCATCACACGCGCATGGGTACGGCAATGCGTGCGGTTTCCGAAGATACGGACACTGCCGCCCTGATGGGCATCGATGTCGACCGGGTGGTGGTGTTCACCTTTGCGCTTGGCGGGGCAATGGCCGGAATTGCCGGCGTGTTCTATGCGTTCGTCTTCAAGCAAGTGTATTTCTACATGGGCTTCACACCGGGCATCAAAGCGTTCGGCGCCGCGGTGCTCGGCGGCATTGGCAGTGTGCCCGGCGCGATGATAGGCGGGTTCTTTCTTGGCATCGTGGAGTCCGTCGGCCCGGCACTGTTCTTTGACGGCATCGGCATTACTGCGCCCTACCAGTTACGCGACGTGATCGCGTTCACCTTGCTGATCATGGTGCTGATCTTCCGGCCTCATGGTCTGTTGGGCGAACGTCTGGCGAAGCAACGTGCCTGAGACCGTGCTGGTCGCGGGCGCGAATGACGCGACGCAATCTCAGCCCCTTTCGGCTTGGGCCGCCGGCCCATGATCCAGCTTCGCTCGTCGGTCTTCATCGGCCTGATCTTCGGCATCATCGCCCTGCATCTGGCAGTCGTCGGCCTGCTGCCGATGCTGAACCAGCGCTGGATCATCGTTGGGGCGTTGTCATTAGGACATGGGACGCTGCTGGCGGTCGGACTTGGTGCCGGAGCCTTCACGGCGCGCCATCAGGTGCAGCAGTTGGCGACGGTGCTTCGTGCCGGACTCGCGGGCGCAATCGCTTCCGCGCCATTGGCAGTGCTCGCGACGGTGATGCTGCACGTCAACCTGCGCTGGATGTTCATCGCGCTGTCGCCGGACCTGCTGCATATGCTGACTTTCGGTCTTCCAGCGTCTCCCGGCTTGGCGTTGTTGATCCTCGGGGGCGGCATTCTGGGGATGGCAGGTTGCCTGCTGTCCTGGCTACCGATGC
Organism: Acetobacteraceae bacterium; assembly: GCA_030037665.1. GTDB lineage: Bacteria > Pseudomonadota > Alphaproteobacteria > Acetobacterales > Acetobacteraceae > JASHVB01. Next base: position 18,030 of record JASHQG010000310.1, on the reverse strand, counting down.
GGCTGCGGCATGCACTGGTCTGGGGTTGCGCCGCGTTCGTGATCGCTGGTGTGTTCCAGGAACTCATCCAGATCATGCTCCAGGCCAATGACTGGACCACCTCGATTCAAGACATGCTGTACACCTGGGAAGGCCTGACGCCACAAGGCGCGGTTATTCTGTGCTTGGGCGGCGTGGTGGCGGGTGGTGGCTTTGAGTTGCTGCGCGCCCGCACCGCCCGAGACGGTGATGCGTCGCCACAGGCGACGCGTCGCCGCCGCGCCGTCAACATGGCGATCCTTCTGGCGGTCCTGGTCGTCTTCCCGCTGGTCGCCGGCAGCTATGTCGGCCAGGTCATGATGCTGGTCGGGCTCTACATCCTGATGGGAATGGGGCTGAATCTTGAGGTCGGACTGGCTGGGTTGCTGGATCTCGGGTTCGTCGCGTTCTTTGCCGTGGGCGCCTACACCACCGCAATCCTCACTGCCGACAGTTCCCACGCGCTGGCGTCCTATACCGCGCTTCCCAGCCTGACGACCTGGGAAGCCATGCCGATCTCCGTGCTGATGTCGGTGATTGTCGGGGTCGCATTCGGCATTCCGGTGCTGGGGGTACGCGGCGACTATCTCGCCGTTGCCACTCTGGGTCTGGGCGAGATTGTGCGCGTGCTGGTGTCCTCTGATTTCGCCGCGCCCTTGCTGGGAGGGGCGCAAGGAATCCTGCAAATCCCTCGCCCCGCTCTTGGTAACATGGTGCTGAACGATCCGGTCCAACTCTTCTATGTAACCCTGGCTGCGGCGATGATCGCGGCATGGTTTGCGTGGCGATTGGAGAACTCGCGTCTCGGCCGCGCCTGGATGGCATTACGAGACGACGAAGACGTGGCGCAGGCACTCGGCATCAACCTGGTGAAGGTGAAATTGCTCGCCTACGGCCTGGGCGCGGCGTTTGCCGGCCTGGCAGGATCGATCTTCGCTACCATGCTCGGTACGATCTATCCCAGCAGTTTCCAGCTTCTGATCTCGATCAACGTCCTGGCGCTGATCATTGTCGGCGGCATAGGCAGCCTGCCTGGCGTCGTTGTCGGCGCCGCGGTGCTGATCGGCCTGCCGGAGCTGTTGCGCGAGTTCGGTGAATACCGCTACCTGTTCTACGGGGCCGCGCTGGTGATCATGATGCGGGTCCGGCCGGAAGGATTGTGGCCGTCGCCGACGCGCCGTCGGGAGTTACACGCGGATGACGCAGTGCCCGTAACGTCAGGCGAGTCGGTCGCCATCGCCCAGGACTGATCGCAATGGCAGACACGCCAATCCTGATCACCGCGAAGCTCACGAAACATTTCGGCGGGCTGCGGGCGGTGGCGGATGTGGACCTGGCGGTGGCGCCGCGGACGATCCATAGCATCATTGGCCCAAATGGTGCAGGCAAAACGACATTGTTCAACCTGATCACGCAGAACCAGCACGCGACATACGGTTCAGTGTTCTTTCGCGGCGAGCGACTGGACGGCTACACGCCGGATCGAGTGGCTGCGGCCGGTATCAGCCGGACCTATCAGAACATTCGCCTGTTCCGGAACATAACTGCCATTGAGAACCTGCTGGTGGGCATGCATCTGCATCTGCACTCTACCTGGTGGGGCGCAGCGTTCAACACCCGCGCAACACGCCAGGATGAAACGCGTGCTCATGAGGAAGCGTCCCGCCTGCTTGGCTTGGTGGGCCTGCGTGGGCGCGGCGACCTGTTGGCCCGCAATCTTCCCTATGGTGAGCAACGGCGGCTGGAGATCGGCCGCGCGCTGGCGACGCAGCCGCGCCTGCTGTTGCTGGACGAGCCCACCGCTGGGATGAATCCGCGTGAAACCTCCGACATGATGGAGTTCATTCGAACAGTACGCGACACATTCGGCGTCACCATCATCCTGATCGAACACCAGATGCGCGTTGTGATGACGATGTCCGATCGCGTCAGCGTGCTGGACCATGGCGTGAAGATCGCCGAGGGAACACCATCGGAGGTGCAGTCCGATCCTACCGTGATCGACGCCTATCTGGGCACACGCAAGGGAGTCCCGGCGGTGGCACGGCGGCATGCCGCGGAACGTCTGTCGGGCGCGGCGGGGTGAACCATGGCGGCGTTGCTGGAAATTGACGACATCTATGTGTTCTACGACAAGATCCAGGCGCTCAAAGGCGTTTCGCTGGAGGTGCAGCAGGGGCAGATCGTGACGCTCGTGGGTGGCAACGGCGCCGGCAAATCGACGACGCTGAAGACTGTCAGCGGGTTGCTGCATCCTCGGCACGGCGAGATCCGCCTGGCGGGCGAGCGCCTGAATGAGCGGCCGGCGCACCAGATTGCGGCGCTGGGCGTGGTGCAGGTGCCCGAGGGGCGGCGTGTGTTTGGCCGCCTGACGGTGCGGGAGAATTTGGACATGGGGGCGTTCGCGCGGCGTGACCGCGCGGGGATTGCGGAGGACAAGGAACGCATGGCTGCCCTGTTTCCGCGTCTGAAAGAACGATGGCATCAGCTTGCGGGAACACTGTCCGGTGGGGAGCAGCAGATGGTTGCGACGGCGCGCGCGCTCATGGCACGCCCGCGTGTGCTCCTGATGGACGAGCCGAGCATGGGTCTTGCGCCGATGGTGGTGGAGCAGGTGTTCGAGACGATCGCGGCGATCAATGCGCAGGGCGTGACAATTCTGCTGGTGGAGCAGAACGCGCTGTTGGCGCTGTCGATTGCCGATAAGGGGTACGTCCTGGAAAGCGGACGGATTATCTTGAACGGGAAGGGCGCGGATCTGCTGGATGACGAACGCGTGCAACGCGCATACCTTGGGTAGCAGAAAACCTCTCCCGCGCGCGCAAACAGTGTCCGCGGGAGAAGTCAATCGCGAAGATGCCCCCGCAGCGTCGTCCCGGAATACGCGCTTCGAAACAACCCCCGCCGTTGCAGTTCGGGCACCACCGCGCGGCAGAATTGCTCGTACATCCCCGGCATCAGCGTCGGCGTCAGGATGAAACCGTCGCACGCTTCCGCCTCGAACAACTCCTGCAACTGGTCCGCCACATGACCCGGCGAACCCACGATCTGCGGGCACAGCTCGCTCGTGGCAAAACGCCGCGCCGCTTCTCCCAACGTCAACCCCTGCGCCTGCGTGCCTTGCAGCACCACATCCAGCGATCCACGCGATCCCGCCTCTAATTGCATGTCTGCCAGCGGCTGATCCGGCGGAAAGCGTGACAGATCGACACCGATATGGCCCGACATCTGCGCCATGCCGGCTTCGGTCTGCACCAGTTCGTTCACAAAAGCCTGCCGCTCGCGCGCAATCGCATCGGTCTCGCCGATGATCGGATCGACCGACGGTAGGATCACACATTCCTCCGTCTGTCGTCCCTGGGCCACCACGCGTGCTTTCACATCGCGATAGAACGCCAGCATGTCCGCCTTGCTGTGCTGCAAGGTGAACACGAGCTCGCCCCAGCGCGCGGCGAAGTCCCGGCCGCGCGGCGATGAGCCGGCCTGCATGATCACGGGCCGCCCTTGCGGCGAGCGCGGCACCGTCAGTGGACCGCGCGTCCTGATCCAGCGGCCTTGATAGTTGACATAGTGCACCTTGTCCGGATCGGCGTACATGCCGCGCTGCTTGTCCAGCACGAGCGCATCCGCGTCCCAGCTTTCCCACAGGCGGCACACCGCCTCGACGACCTCGTCCGCATAATCATAGCGGGATTCGCGCGGCGGCAATTGCTCGGCGCCGAAATTCTGCGCCTCGAGATGGCCGTGCGACGCCACCACATTCCAGGCGACACGGCCGCCGGAGAGAAGATCGAGCGTGCCCAGCGTGCGCGCCAGATGGTAGGGCGCAAAGAAGGTGGAGGAGAGCGTCGCGCCCAACCCGATATGGCTGGTGACGCGCGCCATCATGGCAAGCAACGGCATGGGATCCAACAATCCCATCTGTCCGCCGCAGCGCAGGATCGAGGCAAAGCTGCCGCCGTACAGATCATACAGCCCCAGGATATCGGCAAAGAACAGGCTGTCGAATTTTCCGGCCTCGAGAACGCGGGCGATGTGCTCGTGCCATTGCGGGGTGAAAACAGCGAGATCGGCTTCCGGATGCCGCCAGGCACCGTGGTGGTGCGCGGTCGGTCCGGCCAGAAGGTAGGCGACCAGGTGCATACGGCGTTGCTTGGGCATGGCCTGCGGTGGTTGTCGGTCCGACCGTGAGATTAGGTCCAGCGAGACCGGCTGGACAGGGGAAGGGGGGTGTTAGCTGAGACACCGCGATGCCCGATGACGGTCATTCGGATCGGACGATGGTTTCGTCGTTCTTCTCGCCGCCTCAGCTGTAGGTACGACGGTAGCGGCTTTCCGCAGCCCAGCCGTTGATGACGTCGCCCAACAGCCGCTCGGGGGCCATTGTATCCTCCCAGACAAGGTTGACGCGCAGCACACTCACACGCGAGCGCGTGTCAGCCGGAAGACGCACGGCGTCCTTCGCCGTGGTGACCGGCAGCGCATGAATTTGCTCAGCCTGCGACAACACGGCGGTGAGTTCATCTGGCCTGAACATGTGATGGTCAGGGAACGCTATGCGCCGGACGATTTCTGCGCCCGCGTCGGTCAGGGAGGCAAAGAATTTGTCTGGTATCGCGATACCGGCAAACGCCAGCACACGCTGTCCTTTGAGCGCGGCCGCGTCGGGCGCCGCCATGAGGCGCGCACGCAGCACCGGCATGGTGGCAGGCAAACGCTCTAACGCGCCGGTCTGGTCGGGGCCAATCAGCACCGCCGCCTCGCAGCGCGCTGCCGCGGCGGCGATCGGCTCGCGCAGCGGTCCCGCTGGCAGTACGCGAGCGTTGCCAAAGCCGGTGGCGCCATCGATCACCAACAAGGAGCACCGTTTCTGCACGCCCGGGTTCTGCAGCCCGTCGTCAAGCAACAGGACCTCGGCGCCCGCGGCCACCGCCGCTTGCGCGCCTAACCGCCGATCAGCGCAGGTCCAGGTGGGCGCGACGGCGGCATGCAACAGCGCCTCATCGCCGACTTCGGCCACTGGGTCGCCCGGCTCGACCCAGCGCAGCCCGCGGGTGCGGGCGCCGTAGCCGCGGAGCAGCACATGCACCGCCCACCCGTGTCCGACCAGCCGCTGCGCCAGATCGAGCGCGACGGTTGTCTTGCCGGCGCCGCCGACCGTCGCGTTACCAACGCAAATGACAGGGATCGGGCAGTACCATCCGTCACGCCGCATGCGCAGCGCCGTTGCACCGGTGACAACCGCGGAGAGCGGTGACAAGAGCCGTGGCAGCCCACCGTCGTGCTGCCAGAATGCCGGCGCGCGCCACATCTTAGCCGCGCCCGTCGAGCAAGGCGCGCAGCGCGTCCGCCGTGCGCGCCACCACATCGCTATGGTGCCGAACCGCAGCCTCTGCGCGGCACGCCATGGCGCGGGCCGCGTCAGGATCGGCGAGTTTCGCCGCAACGAAGCCGGCAAGCGCCGTCGCGTCGGTCACCACGGCGAGCGCGTCGGCCCCCCGCAACAGCGCCACATGTTCTGCGAAATTCGCGGTGTGCGGACCCACGGCGATGGCACAGCCCAACCGCGCAGGTTCCAGCGGATTCTGCCCGCCGCCAGGCGGGACCAGGCTGCGGCCAACAAACACGATGCCGGCGAGGCGGTAGAGGAGGCCCAACTCACCGAGCGTGTCCGCAATCCAGATGCCCTCCCGCGGCGGCGCTTCGCCCTGGCTGCGGCGGCGCGCGGTGAGCGGCGCCGCCTCCGCCGCGATGGTCGCGCCACGCTCCGGATGGCGCGGGGCGATGATGGTCAGGAGACCCGGATGGTGCTTCGCAAGCGCGCGGTGCACCGCGAACGCGGCGGCCTCCTCGCCTGGATGCGTGCTGGCCGCGAACCACAACGGCCGTCCCTTTAAAGTCTCGGCCAGCCGCGCCAGCTCCACGCCATCCACCGGCAGCGGCGCCGCAGCGAATTTCAGATCGGCGGGCGGATCGAGGTTCGTGATGTCGAGGCGGCGCAGGCGCTCCGCATCCTCTTCGCTACGTGGCTGGATACGCCGGAACTTGCTGAGGATTTCGCGGGCAAATTGCGGTGTACGCTGCCAGCGGGAAAAGCTGCGGGCGGACATACGGCCGTTGCAGAGCATCAGCGGGATGCCCCGTATGCTGCAGGCGCTGAGCAGATTGGGCCAGAGCTCGCTCTCGACGAATGCGGCTGCATCGGGCTGCCAGTGGTCGAGGAACCGCGCCGCCCACGCCGGCACGTCCAAGGGCACGAAGCGGTGCAGCACACGAGGCTCCCGCTCTGCGGCCAGCCGCTGCGCGAGGAGCGCAGCCGCGGTCGTCGTCCCGGTGGTGAACAATACGGTCAGATCGTTTGCATCCTGCAGAAGCCGGGCCAGCACGGGCAGAATCGATGCGGTCTCCCCCACGCTTGCTGCGTGCAGCCAGAGCACCCGGCCCGCCGGGCGCGGCGTGGTCTCTATGGCGCGTCGCTCGTTCAGCCGGCCGGGCATTTCCTTGCCACGCGCGAGCCGCACCCACAGCAAGACACGCAGGCCCGGCGCAGCGAGGGTCGCGGCACTGGCCCAGATCAGCCGCGGCAGGCTCATGCCTTGCACAGTTGGTCGGCGAGATCACCCGCGGCGGTCAGCGCCGCGCCGATGACCGGGACTGCATCTGCCCATCCTTTGCGCGCGACCTGGATCAGCGGTCCGCACACCACGACGCCGTGGCCGAATGGCTTTGGTACCAACATGCTGTCCCAGGTGCGCAACGCCCAATGGCGTGTTGTCTGCGCCGCGCAGGGCAACACCGGCATGCCCGCCAGCCCGGCGAGCTGCGCCACGCCCGGCGCGGCTTCTTCGGGCGGTCCGCGTGGACCATCCGGCGTGATCGCCACGAAGTCGCCGCCCTGCAGCAGCCGCATCATGGTACGCAGCCCGGATGCGCCGCCCCGCGAAGACGACCCCGCGACGGTCTCCATGTGGAAACCGCGGATGACGTTGCCGATGAACTGTCCATCGGCATGCTGGCTGACCAGCACGTGCACCCGGCGCGGCCGGAACTGCGGCCGGCGGCGCGCGAGCAGCCACAGCATCGGCATCAGCGGCAGGCGGCGATGCCAAAATGCGACAATGGCCGGCGCACCACCGACCAGGGCGTCGAGGTGTTCGCCACCTTCCAGGCGCCAGCGTGTGGTAGACAGTGCGAAGGCGAGGTAGCGGCCCAGCAGCCGGGCCGACATCGCCTGCACCGCAGGGTGCCGCAGCAGTCGTTTCATCGCGCCGCCGCGGTAGCATGCGCGTGGGAAGGGGGGAATGGCCGCGCGGATAACGCGGACCGCCGCGCTTCTTGCTACGCCCAGAGGCTCGAAGCTGTCCGCCGCAGGACCGGTCCCGGCGATGGCGGCGCGCGACGGTTCAGAGAACGTCCAAACCCTGCTTGTTCCGCGGCGGCGGATGTGCGGCGTCGATCTCGGCCAGGTCTTGGGCCGTCAGCATGATGTCGCCGGCGGCGGCGTTCTCCCGCACATGGGCCGGATTGGTTGCCTTGGGGATCGAAATCGCTGCGCCGCTGCGCAGGCTCCACGCGATGGCGATCTGCGCCGGCGTGGCGTCGTGGCGCTTTGCGACCGACGCCAGGGCCTTGGAACGCAGCAACCGCCCGCCCTGGCCGACCGGCGAATAAGCCATGATCGGCATGCGCTGATGCGCGCACCACGGCAGAAGATCGAATTCGATCCCACGCGTGTCGGGGTTATAGAGGACCTGGTCGGTGGCGCAGGCCGCTCCGTTCGGCAGTGACAGCACTTGCTTCATTTCGGCGGTGTCGAAGTTCGACACCCCCCAATAACGGATCTTGCCGGCCGCCTTCAGCGCTTCGAACGCGTCCACTGTTTCTGCCAACGGATGGCTGCCCGGCCAGTGCAGCAGATAGAGATCGATTCTATCGGTGTGCAGCCGTTTCAGGCTGCGCTCGCAGGCTGCCGGCGCGCCGGTTCGCGAGGCGTTATGCGGATAGACCTTGCTGACGAGGAACAGCTCGTCGCGCCGCCCGGCGATCGCTTCGGCGATCATCGCCTCGGCGCCGCCATTGCCGTACATCTCGGCGGTGTCGATCAGCGTCATCCCGAGCTCGATCCCGAGCTTCAGCGCCGCGATTTCCTGCTGCTTCAACCGGCCGCTTTCGCCCATATGCCAAGTACCCTGCCCGAGGGCAGGCACTTCCAGGCCATCGGGCAGACGGACGGTGCGGGTCATCGAGCTATGGTCCTGTACGTCAGCGCAGTCGTCCCAGTCATCGCGCGGGCGGTCTGCCACGGCGCCTTGGCCGTCTGCAAGTGATTCGCGACATGCCTTTTGCTACGGAGGAAGGCCGTGGATACCGACCCCCGTCGGCATGATGTGGTAAGAATCACCCTGCCTTCTCCTCCGCAATGCGCATCACGCGCAGAAAATTGCCGCCCCACAGTGCGGCAAGCGCGCCCCGGTCGTATCCGCGCCGGAGCAGTTCCGCCGTGATGTTGGCGCTGTCGGCTGCGCTCATCCAGCCGGCAAACCCGCCGCCGCCGTCAAAATCCGACGATATGCCAACCTGCTCCAGGCCGATCCGCTGTACCGCGTAATCGACATGGTCGGCGAAGTCAGCCGCGGTTACCTGGTCCGCCTTCGCGTCCTTCTTCAGAAAGGATGCCACCGCGGTGATCTGGATCACGCCACCCACGTCGCGCAGCGCGTCGAGCTGTTGGTCGTCCATGTTGCGGGGATGGTCACAGAGCGCCTTGATGCAGGAATGGGTCGACACGATTGGCGTGCGCGACACCTCTGCCGCCTGCAGCATTGACGCGCGCGAGACATGCGCGACATCCACCATCATTCCCAATTTGTTCAATTCAGCGACTGCGGCGCGGCCGAGCGCGGACAGACCGCCATGCTCCTCTGGTGCATCGTGTAGGTCCGGACGCGGATTGCAGGAATCCGCCAGCGCATTGTGTCCGTTGTGCGTCAGCGTCAGGTAGCGTGCGCCCAATGCACGGAACCGCGCCAGCCGCGACAGGTCGGTGCCCATCGCAAAGCCGTTCTCCACCGCTGGCACCACGGCCAGCACGCGATCGCGCCGTGCTGCCTCGATCGCCGCAACGCTGCTGGTGATGCGGGCGGTGATACCGGCCTCGGTGCGGCCCATCGTGTTGATCGTCTGCAGCATGGCGAGCGCGCGCGCGAACGCTGCGCTCTCTGTCTCCGGCGTACGCGCGGCCTGCGGAACATAAGCGACAAAGCAGCCGACCCACAGGCCGCCGCGCTGCATTTTCGGTAGATCGACACAGCGCCGCCCGTCCTCGAAGGGGCCGGGGCCGGTGGGCCAGGGAATGTCGATGTGGCTGTCGAGCGTCAGCAGCGACCGGTGTAACGCAAGCGAGTCTGTCTGAATGGCGTCGTTCATTGGCCCACGCTTGCAGATATCCGTGCGACACGGAAGGGGCAGGCTTCCTGGAGATGGATTCGTTCCTGAGGGGAAGGGAACGGCGGGGCCAGAGCCGGTGTGTCGCCCAGCGCACCGTCCCGCTGCCGAGCGCCAGCGGCGTTTGGTGCTGTAGGGCCTGCAGACGAGGCGGCGCCAACAGCGTCAGCGTTGGACAGGTGTGGCGTTCGGGATCACGTGCGGCGGATCTGATGATGCGGTTCGCCAATCGCTGAGCGTCCGCGACGCTACCCGCCGGATAGCGCGCCCACGATGTAGACCTCGTCTCCGTCGCGCACCGGCGCACCGACAGTCCGCACATCAGATTCGTTCACGAAACACCGCATATGCCGCCGCACCCGGTCCTGCTCGTCCACCACGCGAAAGCGAATGCCGGGAAATCGCCGGTCGAGATCGTCCAGCACCTGGCCCAGCGTGTCGCCGTTCGCCTCCAGTTCCGAGAGACCGCGCGTATAGCTGTGCAGCAGCGCGGCGAGGCGCACCGCGACAGTACTCATGTCGGCGCCGCCTCGACGGCGTAGATTTCAGGAAGATCGCGCACCAAACAACGCCAGTGTGCACCCTCATCCGTGCTGGCCCACACTCCGCCGGATGTGGTGCCGAAATAGAGCCCGACCGGCGTCAGCGGATCAGCGCTGAACGATTGCCGCTTGACCGTAAACCAAGCGTGCTCCGTGGGCAGCCCTTGATCCAGTCGCTGCCAGCTCGCGCCCGCGTCACGCGTCGCATAGACCGCCGGACGACCGCCTGGGCTGACGCGCGGCCACACGCTTGAGCCGTCCATCGGAATGACCCAGGCGGTATCCGGGTCGCGCGGATGCAGCGCGAGCGGCAGGCCGATGTCACCGATGTCGCTCGGCATGTTTTCGCCGATGCGAACCCAGGTTTCGTCCGGCAGATCCATGCGATAGATCCCGCAGTGGTTCTGTTGGTACAGCCGGTCCGGTCGCAGCGGATGCAGCATGACGCGATGCGGGTCCTGACCGTATTCCGGGTACGGATCGGGGAAGAAATCAGCGCGGCAGCCTTTGTTGAGTGCGCGCCACGCCGCGCCCTGGTCGTCGCTGACGAAGAACCCGCCGCCGGACATGCCGACATACATCCGGTTGCGGTTGCGCGGATCGATCAGCACCGAGTGGAGCTTGGGGCCATCCGGCGTGCCATCCCGCTCGCCACCGGTCCAGGTATCGAGCATGGGATGGTTATTGAGGCCGACAACACCTTCCCAGCGCCGGCCGCCATCCTCAGAACGGAACAAACCTTGCGGCGACGTGCCCGCGTACCAGACATCTGGTTCGCTCGTGTGTCCCGCAGTGAGCCAGAACACGTGATCAACCGCGCGCGCTCGCTGGCCGGCAGCTGCTTTCGGGAATTGTGGTGGATGGTCCGCCTCCCGCCAGGTCTCGCCGAAATCGGTTGACCGGAACACGGTCGGGCCGAGATGGCCCGTACTCGCCGCCATGAGCATGGTGCGGCGGTCGCGCGGATCCAGCACGATGTGATGGATGACGTGGCCAAGGAAATGCGGGCCGTGGACCGCGAACGTGTCGCGGTCAGCGTCTGCGTGCAGGATGAAGGCGCCTTTGCGCGTCGCAATGAGGAGCAGTAAGGGGCCGGGTTCGGTCGTGCGCCGGGGGCCTGTCGCCATGGCCTTCCTCCTTTGGACCGGGGTCTGTGTGATGCTTGTCTGGGCCTGTTTCTGTCTGTAGTCCGCGCCGCAGGTTCATCGCATTGCACAGGATACGAGGCATCGGGATGCGGCTGGCTGCGACCTTAGCAGGCTTCGTACCTGCCAGTGCACGAATGCGGCTCATGCCGATCCCCGTCGGCTGATAGACCACAGGTAGTGCCATTGTCACGCCACTCGTATGTCGGGGTTTCCTCCGACGCACCGAAGCGCCCGGCTCTGCTTACGATAGCGCGATGGCTGGCGAATGCTGCGTTGCGTCGAGGGGCGGGTGGCCGGCTGCGCCAACGGAGTTTGCTGTAAGGGGCGTTCGGGGCGCAGGCTGCTGCCACGAGCGCCGGGGCGGGGCCACATGGACAGCCGCATGTCTCTCCGCCCTCTCGGGACCTCTCCTTATGTCAACGACCGGCTGATCCCCAAGGGAGCGCTGTTGATGACCCGTGTCTTGTCCCGGCTATTCGGACGGCCTCGCTCGCGGCAACCCCAATGGATTGCGTGCGGGGAGTTGCGGCGTCGGGTCATCGCCGGCGATCGCCTGGTGCTGGTCGACGTCCGGGAACCGGTGGAGTTTGCCTCGCCGCCCGGCCATCTTCCCGGTGCACGTAATGTGCCTCTCGCGGAAGTGCCGGGACGGACCGAGGAACTTGCTGCGCTCGGAGAACCGATTATCGTCGTGTGCAAAACCGATCGGCGCTCCGCGCGCGCCGCGGCCACGATGCTTGCGGCGGGTCTGCAGGATGTCGCCGTCCTGCGCGGTGGCACGGACGCTTGGCATCAGCAGGGATTCGATTTGGAATAAACGGCGAAGGTGCCGACTGGAAGCCGGCTTTGCCTGCGCGTAGTTGTATGCCGTTCACGCAGCCCACTCGCCGATTTCGGGGTGGATTGAGCGTGACGAACCGACCGGACCCGCAACGCATCGCCGCCGATCAGACAGGATCATGCAGACCATCTCGCAACCCGTCGTCAAGGACCTTGTGCTCGTTGGCGGCGGGCACAGCCACGTCGCGGTACTGAAGCGCTTCGGCATGCGCCCGATGCCCGGGGTCCGCCTGACGGTGATCTGCCGTGAGGCGCACACCCCATATTCGGGCATGCTTCCGGGATTGGTGGCCGGCCACTACACGTTCGACGAGGCGCACATCGATCTCGTCCGGCTGTGCCGGTTCGCGAGCGCGCGATTTTATCATGATGAAGCGATTCATCTGGATCTGACCGGTCAGTCGGTGCATTGCCGCGGCCGGCCGCCAGTCAAATACGACATCGTCTCGATCAACATCGGTTCGACGCCACGCACCTCGGACATTCCAGGCGCTGCCGGCCATGTCGTGCCGGTGAAGCCGATCAATCAGTTCATCGCGCACTGGTCGTCGCTGGTCGATCGCGTGCTGCGCCGGAACAACGGCGTGCGGATTGGCGTCGTCGGCGCCGGCGCCGGCGGTGTCGAGGTGCTGCTGGCCGCGCAGTATCGCCTGCGCGAGGAACTACGCGTACGCGGCCGAGGCGATGATCACATATCCTATTCGCTGTTCTGCGACACTGCCGAGATTCTTGCCGGTCACAATTCGCGTGCCCGCCACATCTTCGAACGCGTGCTGCGTGAACGCGGCATCGATGTATTCGCCGCCGATGCGGTTGCCGAAGTATCGCCGGGTCGTCTGCTGACCGCCCGTGGTGCAGAACATGCGCTTGACGAGATCCTGTGGGTGACGGCCGCGGGCGCCGCGCCCTGGCTTGCCACATCCGGCCTCAAGGTGGATGCGCAAGGTTTCATTGCGGTCGATGACACACTGCAATCCCACTCGCATCCTTCGGTGTTCGCGGCCGGTGACATCGCATCGGTGCTGCAGTATCCGCGACCCAAATCCGGTGTGTTCGCGGTGCGCCAGGGTCGGCCACTGGCGGACAATCTGCGCCGCGCCCTCAGCGGCAGGACGTTGCGCCCGTTTCGGCCGCAGCGCCGCTTCCTCAGCTTGATCACCACGGGTGACAGATATGCGGTAGCCTCGCGGGGCAACTGGGCGATCGAAGGAAGCTGGGTATGGCGGTGGAAGGACCGGATCGATCGCCGCTTCATGCGGCAGTACAGCGACCTGCCGGAGATGGCGCAGGCGAAACTGCCGATGATCGCCGGCGGCGTCGCTGATGCCGCGGCAATCAAGGAAATCTCCGCCATCGCCATGCGATGCGGCGGCTGCGGCGCCAAGGTCGGCAGTACCGTGCTCGATCGCGCGCTGAGCCAGCTTCACCCATACAGCCGGCCCGACGTCCTGATCGGCCTCGATGCGCCGGACGATGCCGCAGTCGCCGCGGTGCCGGCGGGCAAGGTCACGGTTCACACCGTGGACTATTTCCGCTCGTTCGTCGACGACCCCTATGTGTTCGGCCAGATCGCCGCCAATCACAGCCTGGGTGACATTTTTGCCATGGGTGGGGAGCCGCAGTCCGCACTCGCGATTGTCACCGTGCCGTTTGGCCTGGAAGCCAAAGTCGAGGACCAGCTGTCGCAGCTCATGGCCGGCGCCGTGAAGGTGCTGAACGAGGCGAAAACCGCTCTGGTTGGTGGGCACACCAGCGAAGGCGCCGAACTCGCCATGGGCTTTGCGGTGAATGGTCTGGCCGATCGCGAACGCCTGCTGCGGAAGGGTGGCATGCGACCCGGCGACCGGCTGATCCTGACCAAGCCGCTCGGGACCGGGACGCTGTTCGCTGCGGATATGCGGCAGAAGGCGAAGGGGCGCTGGATCGACGCGGCGCTCGCATCGATGGTGCAGTCCAATCACGCGGCGGCGATCTCTGTGCACCGGCATGGTGCGACCGCGTGCACTGACGTGACCGGTTTCGGTTTGCTTGGGCATCTGGTGGAGATGACCAAGCCGTCCGAAGTCGATGTCGAATTGATGCTGTCGGCGATCCCATTGCTGGACGGCGCGCTCGACACCGTGCGTCTTGGCATACTCAGTTCGCTCCAGCCACAGAATGTGCGATTGCGGCGCGCGGTGCGCGACGTCAATACGTTCGCAGAGGACGATCATTTTCCGCTGATCTTCGATCCGCAGACCGCTGGTGGCCTGCTCGCGAGCGTTCCTGCCGGTCAGGCAGATGCCTGTCTCGCCGAGCTACGCCAGCTCGGTTACCGGCAAGCGGCGATCATCGGCACGGTCAGACCGCTGAGCGATCGGCTGGAGCCGATTATGCTGAATCGCTGAGTTCACGCAGCAACGCCTGCCACGCGTCGCGCTCATACAGCGGCGAGAACAGTGGCGCCCGGGCAGCGCAGTGTTGGCGAAGGGCATCCAGGAACGTCGTGTCGGTTTCGGCGCGGCCGAGCAATACCGTCAGTGCCGCCGTGTCACGGACCGGGAAATAGCCTGGATAGTCGCGCCCGAGCAGGCCGATCGATCCAGGAATCGCCGAGGCAAGAATCGGAACCCCGGCTACCAGCGCTTCGGAGACGACATTGGCGCCCCCTTCCATGATCGAGCTGAGTGCCATCAACGGCGCACGCGCCATCGCGCGCCGTACCATCCAGCCGGGCACTTCACCGCGCCATTGATAGCGTGGATTGGCCGTCATTTCCGCCTTTGCCGCCTCGGCCCAATGCGCGTCATACGCCATGCCGAAATGTACGACGCGAATGCGCGAATTGGCGGGCAGACCCTGCGTGGCCAGGGCGGTGCGGAGGGGGTCCTTCTCTTCGCGCAGGTGGCCGATCACCAGCACTTCGAATGCGCTGCGCAGCAGCGGCAGACGGCGTGGCAGCGCTGGCGCCGACTGGTGGATGATGCGCAGCTTCGGGCGCATCGATTCGGGAATCGCATCTCCCACCAGATCATGCAGTCCCACCAGCCGGTCGGACAGTTCCATCGAACCATGCGTGACCTCGGGGTCGGTTTGCTGGAAGCGATAGATGTCCGTGCCAGCCATCCCGACGATCAGCCGACGGTGCGGATAGCGTGCGCGAAACCGGCGTATGTTGGCGGCACTGCGCCAGGCGTGCAGCGCGATCATCAGGTCAGCCGGTTCGTCGTCGTAATCGGTGGCGATCTGCACGCGATGCCCGAGCCCGCGCAGGATGCGCGCCCAGCGCACCGCGGTTGTTCGATTGCCCGTGCGCGTCTCTTTGCGTGCGGGGGTGATGAGGCTAATCTTCATGTCGCCGCCCAGCGCAATGGCGCGTGGCTCTCAGGGATACGCCGATGACCCAACCCCTGTCCGCTGCTGTACTCGCGGAATATCTGGCGGACGCGAGGATCCGTACGCTTGATCTTGTACGCGGTCTCGACGCCGCACAACTTATTGGTCCGCGTATCGATGTCGTCAATCCGCTCTTGTGGGAGATCGGGCACGTCGGTTGGTTCCACGAGTATTTTGCGCTGCGGCAGCTGGATGGCGGCGCGCCGCGTCTGCCAAAGGCAGATGATCTGTACGATTCGTCGGTTGTTCCGCACGATGCACGATGGGAGCTGCCGCTCCCATCGCCGCAAGGAACGCTCGATTACATGGCAAGGGTACGGGACGCGATGCTGCAACGGCTTGGCGACGGGGTCGCATCGGCGCAGGAAACCGAGCTCTATCTGCTGACAATCCATCACGAGGATATGCACGACGAGGCCTTCACCTACTCGCGCCAGACGCTCGGTTATCCCACACCGGAATTTTCCACGGCGCGCCCCGTTGACCCGAATGGTGGCCCGCTGCCGGGCGATGTCGCTGTGCCGGGAGGGGTGTTGCAGCTCGGTTCGGCGACGGACGCGCCGTTTGTGTTCGACAACGAGAAATGGGCGCATCCGGTGGAGATCGCGCCGTTCCGCATCGCACGAGCGCCGGTGACCAATGCCGACTTCCTCGGCTTCGTGTCAGAACGTGGCTACCAGCGCCATGCGTTCTGGAGTGACGAGGGTTGGCGCTGGCGCGAAGCAGCGAGGGCCGAGCAACCACTTTACTGGCGCCGCGAGCATGACGGCTGGATGATCCGCTGGTTTGACCGCGTGCAGCCATTGCAACCACATCGCCCCGTGATCCACGTGAACTGGCACGAAGCAGAAGCGTGGTGCCGCTGGGCCGGACGGCGGTTGCCGACCGAGGCCGAATGGGAGGCCGCGGCGGCGACCGAACCAGACCGTGACGGCGGATTGGCCGCTCGCAAGCGCCGCTATCCCTGGGGCGATGACAGAGCGTCGCCGCAGCATGCGAACCTCGATGGCAATGCGGTCGGCGTCGTCGACGTCGCGATCTGTGCCGCGGGTGACAGCGCATGGGGATGCCGGCAGATGCTTGGCAATGTGTGGGAATGGACCGCGACGACGTTCGAGCCATTTCCCGGATTTTCGCCGGACGCCTACGCTGACTACTCAGCGCCCTGGTTCGGCACGCGCAAGGTGCTGCGCGGCGGCGCATGGGCGACGCGAAGCCGGATGGTCACCAACACGTATCGCAATTTTTTCACGCCGGACCGGCGCGACATCATGGCTGGGTTTCGCACCTGTGCGCTCTGACATCGCCGTGCGGCAGCATTTGCGGATCCGCCAGCGACGCCCAGACCCCTGCCTTCGCGGGGACGACGAGATCCAGCGTTCAGGCTGGGAGAGCACCATCGTGGCCTGTCCCGCGCATCGCCATGTAGTCCGGATCGCCTTCGATCGGCTTGCGCGGCAGGCCATCATGCAGGATCAGCCACGGCACCTGGCTTTCGATGCCCCAGTGCATTTCGGGCCGAACGGCGTTCGGGCGATCCAGACTGCCGATCGCGACCGCGATCCAGTCGGACCGCAAATAGGCGAAGGTCAGCGGCGTGCCGCAGTCACGGCAGAAGCCGCGTTCGGCATAGGGGGTCGATCGATAGAATTGCGGCGTGCCGCGCGTGAAATAGAATGCAGTTCGCGGCAGCGAGCCGAATACGGCGAAGACGTTGCCAAAGGCTTTCTGGCACAGGCGGCAATGGCAATAATGCACATCGCACGGGAGTTCGGTGCATGCGTAGCGGATGGCGCCGCACAGACAGCCTCCGGTCAGGTGTTCTGATGTATCAGCCATCATCCGTCCCTTTGCTGGAACCGAGCCGTGTCTGACCAATCGCCATCTCCGCTCTCTGCGCCTGATGTGAGCGTGGCGCAAAGTCCAGGCCGCGGACGCGGCGTTTTCGCCGCGCGTCGGTTCGAACCTGGCGAGACCATCGAAGTGTGTCCGGCAATCACCTTGTCAGAGGTCGATGCCAGGACGCTCGATGCGACCCGGCTGTATGATTATTACTTCGGATGGGGTGAGGACGGAATGCAGGCCGCGATCGTACTGGGTTACGGTTCTCTCTATAACCACTCACCCACGCCGAACGCAGAGCACCGCAAGAATTTCGCAGCGGGCACCATATCGATCGTCGCCGTGCGGCCGATTGCGGCGGGCGAGGAGGTCTTCATACGATACGAGACCGGAAAAGGCGCCGACCAGCCGGCTGTGTGGTTCGACGTGCGCTAGTGGATCCGACCTGGCAATTCATGCACCGGCCGCAGATCCGCCTGGGTTGGGAGAACGCAGCCGCCGCGTGGGGACAAGCGCTGCATCGGCATTCAGGTGGATGCCGCCAGGGGCGGATTGGCTCGCCCATCGCATGGTCCTGGTTCGGGGCAGTGCAGCGCGCCGTCGGAGAGCGGGGCGTGTCCATCTCGGCCCCCTGCGCCAGGGACAGGCATTGCGGCGGTGTTGCCGGACGCATAGCCGGCCGGGCGCTGGGATGGCATCATTGGACACGACGCCACGTGACGAGGAAACAACACTGCCATGCGCATTCTCTGGCCAAACCTGCCGACCGAACTCATTCCGATCGCCCGCGACGCCGTCGGTCCGGGCTTTGAGACCGATTT
>JASHQG010000309.1 GCA_030037665.1 Acetobacteraceae bacterium | reverse complement strand
GCGTACCACCGCGGCACCACCACGGCTTATTCGCCATGATGTACCGCATACCGCAATTCGGCATCGACGGTGACACGTTGACCTACATGCAGCATGTGCATGTGGTTCGGCGCGTCCTGGAGATCGGCAAATGGCTGGCGTTGGGCGGGGTCTTGCCGGTGCCGGCATCGTTGCAGCCTCGGACGGTCGCTGCGCCGGTGCCGGTGCCGGCGGTTACCGGCCGATATGTGACCGTCGCGGCGAATGGTGTGTCGTATCCGGTGTATTACGAGACGGCCGGCAGCGGGTGCGATCTGCTGTGTCTTCACACCGCCGGCGCCGATGCGCGGCAGTTTCATGGTCTGATGGCGGACGAACGCATTACATCGGGGCACCGGCTGGTGGCGTTCGATCTGCCCTGGCACGGTCGGTCCCTGCCACCGGACGGCAGCATTACGGGTTCGTGGCGGCTCAACACAGACCTCTATGTCGAGCTGATCATGGGTTTTGTTGAGGCCGCGAAGCTGGAGCGGCCGATCGTTCTGGGCGCGTCAATGTCCGGCGAGATCTGTCTGGAACTCGCACTGCGCCACCCGGAGAGTTTCCGCGCTATCGTCGCCTGCGAGGCGAGCGACAAGATCGATCGCCGTCAGACGCACTGGGCCGCGCATCCGCAGGTGAACCAGGCGTTCTTCGTGCCCGAATGGATCCGCGCGCTTGCCGCGCCGCAAAGCCCTGCCGAACACGTGGAGCGCATCACCTGGCATTACGCGCAAGGTGGCCCGGCGGTATTCTTTGGCGACATCGCATTCTATTCCGGCGACTGGGACATGCGCGACCGTGTTCACCGCATCGACACCAACCGGGTGCCGCTGTTCATGCTGACGGGCGAATATGATTACTCCTGTACCGTGGAGCACTCGCAGGCGACAGCGGCGAAGATTCCCGGCGCCCATTTTCAGGCGATGGTGGGCGTCGGGCATTTTCCGTTTGCGGAGAATCCGAAGCTTTTTGCCGAGTATCTGCTGCCGATATTGCGGTAACCTCTCCCCCGATGCGGGAGAGGCCGAGGTGCGAGGCACCCATCGCGAGGGTGCCCGGGTCCGCATTGCCGCGTTATTCGTGTTTACTGTGCGCGGCTACCTGCGCTGCCGACATTCCCCGGCGTCTCTTCGTTCCGTTGCCGGTCCATATCTCCCGGTAGCGCCGTCAGCGGCGCCGCACCATCGCTTTCTCGCCTCGCAGCACCTCGAACTCGGTCTTCTCCCCCTCCCGCCAGAACCTGATGTCGAAATGGCGCCTCCCCAGGCGCAGATCCGACAGCGTGACATCCGGCAGCCAGCGTGGCAGCGCCGGATCGACGTAGAGCACATTGCGCGGCGCGTCCGGCTGAATACCCGCAATCGCCTGCAACAGCGCGAACGCCGAACCCGCCGCCCAGGCTTGTGGCACATTGGCGCCCAGGTATTGCACCGGAAACGCCATTTCTGACCGCGCGATCCCGGCATACAGCTCGGGCAACTGGTTCAGCATGAAATGGCTCGCCGCTTCGGAAATGCCACGCGCGATCTGTCCCACCTCATCGGTGAACCCGTACCGTTTGAATCCCAACGCAATCAGTCCGTTGTCGTGCGGCCAAACGGAGCCGTTCTGATAAGAATACGGATTATACGCCGGATGCCGCGACGACAGCGTGCGAATACCCCATCCCGTATTCATGTCCGGCGCCATCAGCCGTGCCACCACACGCGCGGCACGTTCCGGCGGCACAATGCCGGACCACAGCAGGTGCCCGGGGTTCGACGCGACCGTCAGCACTTTCCGCTTCTGCCCGTCGAGCATGTAAGCGTAGAATCCTGTGTCTTCGTCCCAGAACGCCTCGTCGAACCGTCGATACAGCGTCGCAGCCTTTGCACGCAGTTCGGCAGACCGGTCCGGCTCGCCCAGCGCCTCGAAAATCTCCGCCATGCGCTGCCAGGCGTCATAGACATAGCCCTGCAACTCGCACAACGCCTTGGGCCCCTTCACCGGCGTGCCGTCATCGTACATCATCGAATCACCGGCATCTTTCCAGGCCATGTTCTCATATCCGACCGGCGAGCGTGTCTGATACTCCTGGAACCCATCGCCATCGCGATCGCCATATTGGTCGATCCAGTTCAGCGCCGCCTCGGCGTTAGCACGATGTCTGCGAAGCAGTTCGATATCGCCCAGCGCGCGCCACGCCGCATGCAGTGTAATCAGATAGAGCGGCGTCGCGTCCGCCGTACCGTAATAGGGCGTGTGCGGAATCAGCTTGAAGTGTGCGAGTTCGCCATAGCGCAGCTCATGCATGATTTTACCGGGCTCGGCATCACGGTAGTCGTCGCGTTCGGTCGCTTGCCAGTGGCCCAACACGTCCAGCGCGCCGCGCGCGAATTCCGGATAGACGAGGATGTTCTGCAGTGACACGATCAGACTGTCGCGGCCAAACGGCGCCATGAACCATGGCAGCCCGGCGGCAGGAACGAACACCATATGGTCGGTTCCATCGATCGGCAGACGAAGTGCCGACATGTCCTCGATTGCCTGGTTGTACAGGCGATAGAACTCCTCGTTGCTGGAGTTCAGTTTCAGCACCGCATCGCGCCAGGTACGCTGGCCCGTGCCGGACCGTGATGGCGCATACTGCACGCAGTTGCGCGGTGCGTGGAAATGCCGCACGCCGTCGGCAAAGTCATACAACAGGCAGCAATGCCACGTGGCGCCGGGGACCAGCTTCACCTCGAAGGCGAGTCGGCCATTGGCGTAGGCGGCCTGGGGCCCGTCCTTGGCCAGGGTGACGGTCATGGAACGCAGAAAATCCTGATTGCGGTACGTCGTGCGCAGGCTCTGCCGAACATCGGACCATTCGGTTGTGCTGCGCCCGCGGCGAATGGTGCGATGTGCCTTCACATCGAAGGTGTCGGCGAAGTCGGACTGGATGGCGATCTCGAGAATGAAGCGGACGGGCCTCTGACCATAGTTGGTGACATCCAGATCCTCATGCAGCCCGGCATCGATCGCGCGGCCGAGCATGAAACTCAGTGTGTGGGGCGCGACCGCGCCGTCCTCCGTCAGGAAGGATCGGTTGGTGAGAAAGATGTGCGCCGAGTCGTTGGCGATGGCGCCACCGTTCAGCAGGTCCCAGGGTTCAGCATTGGCGGAGATATTCCAGCCGCTGATCACCCGCGTGTCCAGGAAATACAGACCCTTTTCTGTCCCCAACTGGACCTGGCCATCGGGCTCGGTGACCAACACGGTCATTCCCTGATGGATCGCGATTTGCGGCGGACCGACCTGGACCTTGTAGGGCATGCACTTTTCTCCTGTGCCGGCGCAGGGCCGGGCGAAGCTTTCCGTCACGGCCTGGCGCTGCTCTCTATATAGCGGTCGAGGTCGGGATGATCACGCGAGGCATCTGCAGGTTCACCGAACCGCGACACCAGATATTGCACGGTCTTGCTGCGGTTATGGATCGCTGCCTCACCGACCATGGCGAAACCCGGTGCAGCACGCAACGCCAGCGATCTCCGTGGGGCAGAGTTCACCGTGCTGATCGCTTCGACCGCCCGCGCCCGTGCCATTATAGTCGCTCCGATCGTTGGGGCCCAGGAATGTGAGGAAGCGCTCGATATGCTGCCGCTAGAGAATGTGATCGCGCCCTGGCACGAATTCTACTCGTTGCTCGGTACGGCATCGGCGACGATGGTCGCGCTGTTGTTCGTCACCGCATCGATTGCCACCGGCGTGTTCACCCACGGTCGCCGAGCTCCTCTGCGCGTGTTCCTGTCTGCCACCATCGTTCATTTTAGCAGTGTCCTCGCCGCAAGTCTGATCATCCTGGCTCCAATAGAAAGCCGCTTCCTGCTAGTCGCACTGCTTCTGGCCTGCGGCATATTTGGGCTTCTCTATTCGGTCCTGACATGGCGCGATTCGGTGCGCGACGGGTTGAGTGCTTCGATCGACCTCGAGGACCGCACCTGGTACGTGCTCCTGCCGATCGCCAGCTATCTGCTCGAAATCGGAGCGGGGGGGCTGATGCTATGGCGAACGCGCGACGGCACTGTTGGCCTCACGGTGGCAATGAGCATGCTGCTGATCATCGGCATCCATAACGCGTGGGACATCACCGTTTGGACGATCACACGACGCCGGGATTAGCAGCCAAGCGATGCCTCATCGGCGAGCGAAATCCCTGCCCGGGAATCGCCACCCATCCGCCGACGCCGTCATGCACGCACGCTTTGCGGTTGTCCAATCCCGGTCTATCGTCGCTTCGCACAGAGTCATATCCGGGAGCGAGGCGCCATGAAAATCATCAGCAGCCGCAGCGATATCCTGCGCATCCCGGAAGACGATCCACTTGCCGACATGCCGGAGGACGCCAACCGCCTGCGTCCGGTCGTCGTCCTGCGCCTGCGCACCGACAACGGCATCGAGGGCATCGGCCTCACGCTGTACGGTGGCGCGATGACAGGCAGCCTGCGCACTGCACTCGA
>JASHQG010000308.1 GCA_030037665.1 Acetobacteraceae bacterium | reverse complement strand
GGAACTGATCGACGCATTCGCCGGTCGCGGCGTGCCGGTGCTGCAGGTTTACGGTGCGACCGAAACCTGCCCAATCGTGATCTACACACGGCTCGGCGGCGATCTGACGCGGCCTGGCTCAACCGGTCTACCTGGCCCGTTGTGCGAGGCCCGCATCGTCGATGCCGACGGCAACGAGTTGCCGGCACAAGTACCGGGCGAGATTCTCATTCGTGGCGACAACGTGCTGACCGAGTACTGGGGCAATGACGCGCCACGGGTGACGCGCTGCGCGACGGTTGGTACTGGACCGGCGACATCGCGCAGCACGACGGCGATGGCCACGCAAGCGCGTTGGAGCGCAAGCAGAACCTGATCAGATCCTGCGGAGAGAACATCTATCCGGCGGAAATCGAACGCGTTCTGCACCTCTATCCCGCTGCATTGGAGGCTGCAACGATCGGCGTGCCCGATCGGCACCGGCAGGAAGTCCCGCTTGCCTTCGTCGCGCTGCACGCGGGAGCGCCCGCGACGGAGGAGGAATTGCACGTGCACCTTGCCGTGCACCTTGCGCGGCTCAAGCTGCCGCGGGAGATCATCATTACATCGGAACTGCCGCGCACTGCGCTGGGCGAGGTGCAGCATTTTCGCCTGTCTGAGATGTGGCGAGCAAGCGACGCATAGACGTCACCGCTGGAACACAGAGACGCTCTCGAGCCGCGCAGACCACACAAACTGATCGATCGGCGTTGCGCGCGCGACTTCGTAGCCTGAGTCCCGCAGCACACGGGCATCGCGCGCCAGGACCGCGGGGTTGCAGCTTACGTAGATAACACAGGCTGGTTTCGCCGCGGCGATCTCCCTCATCTGTGCCGCTGCGCCGGCGAATGGCGGGTCGAGGACGACCGCAGCGAAGCCCGCTAGTTCAGCCACCGAAAGGGGCTGGCGTGCGAGGTCACGCTGCGCCGTGGAGACGCGTCCGGTGAGGCCGGTGCGGTTCGCGGCCTGATGCAGCGCGGAGATGGCAGCGCTGTCGCCTTCCCATGCGCTGACGCGGGCGCATTGTGACAGGGCGAACGTAAGGGTGCCGCAGCCGGCGTAGAATTCGGCGATCCGGGCGCGGACCGGTAATTTGTCTGGCAGTCCGCTGATCACCGCTTGCACGATCGCGGCTTCACCGTTGGCGGACGCCTGCAGGAAGGCGCCGGGCGGCGGTTCGACAGCGACACTCGACAGCGTGATACGGGGCGGCTGGAGGATCACGACCGGTTCCGGCTCACCATGCATCGTTGCCCAGGAAATGCGCAACAGATGCTGGGTTCGGGCGAAGGTTACCAGCATGCTGCGGTCGGACGGGGTCAGGGCCGCGTCGGTGCGCAGGAGGAGATCGACGCCTTCACTGAGCAGGTTGGCGATGATGGACGTATCGCGGCGAACGGCCTGCAGTCCTGCGAGTAATGCGCGCAGCGGTGATACGAGGTCGAATAGACGAGGATGCAGGACGTGGCATTCGGTGAGGTCGCAGAGGCCGGCCTGCGGCGGTTGCCCCCTGACCCTCGCCGCCTCGCGGCTCGACCTCGCCTGCTTCGCAGGCGAGGTTGTTGTTCGGCGATGCAGTCCGACCACCACCCCATCGGGCGTGCGGCTCGCCGCGAGGTCCATGCGGCGGCGACTGTAGGGTGGGGTGACGACGATGGGATCGACGCTCGGGTCGGCGTAGCCGGCGCGGCGTAATGCGGATGAAAGGAGCGCAGTCTTCCATGCCAGATATTCCGCATCCTGCCAGTGCTGCAGTACGCAACCGCCGCATTCGCCGAAATGCACACACCTCGGCGCGATACGTGCTCTGCTCGCGCTCTCAATCGCAACGCTCTGCGCGAGCCAGCCATTGCCTTGCCGACGCAGGCGGGCCACCTGCGCGATCTCGCCCGGCAATGTGTTCGGAACATACAGCCTGGCGCCGTCGTCTGCTGATGCGATGCCGTCGCCCTCGGCGCCGACTTGGCCAATAGTGACCGTCTCGCGGGTCAACCGAACGCCGAGAGCCCCGTCTGCGCACGGCCCAGGATCAGTGCGTGAACGTCGTGCGTGCCTTCGTAGGTGTTCACGGTCTCCAGATTCATCACGTGACGGATCACGTGATACTCGTCGACGATGCCATTGCCACCGTGCATATCGCGCGCCATGCGGGCGATATCCAGCGCCTTCCCGCAGTTATTGCGCTTCAGCAGGCTGATCATTTCCGGCGCCGCCTCATGCTGGTCCATCAGCCGGCCGAGGCGCAGCACCGCCTGCAGGCCAAGCGTGATCTCAGTCTGCATGTCAGCCAGCTTCTTCTGGATCAATTGCGTTGAAGCCAGCGGCTTGCCGAACATCATACGCTGCATGGTGTAGTCCCGCGCGGCGTGCCAGCAGAACTCCGCTGCGCCCAATGCGCCCCAGGCAATGCCGTATCGCGCATTGTTCAGACACGAAAACGGACCACGGAGTCCCTTTACGCCGGGAAGCACGCTCGCGTCCGGCACGAACACGTCTGACAGCATGATCATGCCGGTCACCGAGCACCTGAGCGAGAACTTGCCCTCGATCTTTGGCGTGCTGAGACCTGCCACGCCGCGGTCGACCAGGAAGCCGCGGATGTCGCCGGCATCATCCTTCGCCCACACCAGGCACACGTCCGCGATCGGCGAATTGCTGATCCAGGTCTTCGAGCCGTTCAGCACATAGCCGCCATCGACCTTCTTGCCGCGCGTGCGCATGGACGCGGGGTCCGATCCTGCATCCGGTTCGGTCAGTCCGAAGCATCCGACGAACTCCCCGGTCCGCAGCTTCGGCAGATACTTCTGTCGCTGCTCATCTGACCCGAACGCCCAGATTGGATACATCACGAGCGATGACTGAACGGAAAACGCACTGCGGTAGCCGGAATCCACCCGTTCCACTTCGCGCGCGATCAGCCCATAGCTGACGTAATTCACGCCGGCACAGCCATAGCCCTCCAGCGTGGCGCCAAGGAATCCCATCTCGCCCATCTCATTCATGATGACGCGATCGAACGTCTCCTGGCGATTCGCCATCAGCGCGCGAGGGAACAGTTTGTCCTGGCAGTATGCGCGCGCGGCGTCGCGGACGGCGCGCTCGTCGTCCGAAAGCTGCGTGTCCAGACGCAGCGCATCGTCCCACTGGAACGGCGCGAAGCGACCGTGGCGGGCCTGTTCGTTCATGCGTCGCTTTCCCCCTGCTGGCGGACCACCCGAGGGGGACGCGCACGACGCAGCATGAACGCCGGCACGTCGTCGCCGAAGCCGGTCACCGGCGGGCTGTGGTCCTCGGCGTGCCCATGCTCGCGACGCGGCTCGGGTTCGCGCCGCGATTCGGCAGGTGCTCGCCGTTCCTCGTGATGGTCACGCGGCGCACGTTCGTTCGGACGTGCCGCGTCCCGTGCCTTTGCGGCCTGGGCCAAGCGTTCCGGCGCCGACTGCTTGATCGGCGGCTTGGCCGACGTCCGGGCTCGCGGTTCGGTGCGGGCGCGGGCCGTCGCACCGCCACGTCCGCGACCGCGCTGGCGGCGCCCGTCTTCCTCTGCCCAATCCACCGGATCGAGTCCCTCGACAGTCACCGGCGGGATCGGATGACCGATCAGCTT
>JASHQG010000307.1 GCA_030037665.1 Acetobacteraceae bacterium | reverse complement strand
GTCACAGTCAGGTTTTCGCCCTCTACGGTCTTCAGAACCACCCTGCCGCCGCCGGCCTTCACGTCAGCCTTCAGATCCATTGCGGACAACCTGCCGGGCACCACGTGATAGGTCAGCACCTTCACAAGGGTGGCCTTGTTCTCCGGCTTCAGCAGCGTCGCCACGGTACCCTTGGGAAGCTTATCGAACGCCGCGTTGACCGGCGCGAAGACCGTGAATGGGCCAGGCTGTTCGAGGGTATTGACCAGGCCGGCTGCCTTGACAGCGGCAACAAGGGTCGTGTGGTCCCTGGAATTGACGGCGTTCTCGATGATGTTCCTTGTCGGGTACATCGGTGCGCCGCCGACCTCGACCGCCGTCACAGCGTTGGCCGGGACGAAGGCGTAGATCGGACCCGCCAAGGCAAGGCCGACGGCGGCAGCGAATTTCGCACTGCGAAGGGTCATGGCATATCTCCCAAACTCCGGTGGCGCCGTTCGTTATCGACCGGCGGAGAGCGTGTCGGTTGCTTCTCGGGGACGATTTACGGAGGCTGGCGCGGCGCGGTTTCAGTGAGAGGCGCAAAAGATAAAGGGCGCCGTTCGTGAAACTTCCGCCGTCCCGCGCCGTATTGCCTTCGCCGAATTGTGTGTTGTTGACTGGGTGGCACCAGTCGGACGAACAATGATTGTGCTCCCGATGGCAAGCGTGGACGTATTGATGTTCAAACAGGAGGGCTTCGCGGTCGCGGCCATGGACGGAGAGAGCAGTTCGGAAGAGAGTGGTCGGCAGCGGCTGGAGAGGCTCATGCGCGAAGTCGCCCGGCGCGACCGAGCGGCCTTTCGCGCGCTCTATGACGCCACCCGGGCCAAACTGTACGGGGTCATTCTCAGCATTCTGCGGGAGAGAAGCGCGGCTGACGACATATTGCAGGAGATCTACGTGAAAATCTGGGACAGGGCCGCCGACTTCGACCCCGGCAAGGCATCACCCATCACGTGGATGACAACTATTGCGCGCAACCGCGCGCTCGATGAGGTACGGCGCCCGCGGGTGACGGTGGATCTGCCCGCCGAAGCCCTGGAGAGGGTGGCGGGCGACGATCCCCATCCGCTCGAGCGACGCGAGTGGAGCGAGGAATTGCAGCGCCTCATGGCCTGCTTGGCAGCGCTCGCCGAAGAGCGACGTCAGATGGTACTGCTGGCCTACTATCGGGGCTGGACCCGCGAGGCGCTGTCGAAACGCTTCGACCGACCGGTACCGACGATAAAGACGCTCCTCCATCGCAGTCTGGCGCAACTGAGGGGGTGTCTCGGCGATGTCTGACTTCGACGACCTCGACGCGCTGGCCGGCGAATATGTGCTCGGCACGCTCGATGCGTCGGAACGGGCAGTCGTGGCGGCGCGCCGGCAGCGCGAGACGCCACTTGACGACGCGATAACCGCGTGGGAGGCGCGGCTCGCACCACTGATGGACGAGATTGCGCCGGTCGCGCCGCCCGATCATCTGCTGGATTCAATCATGAGCCAGATTGACGGCGTCGCCGGCGGCAATGAGGTCGCCGTGTTGCAGCGGCGCCTGCGTACCTGGCGGATCGCCGCCCTGGGAGCCGCCGCGATTGCCGCGAGCCTTGTCCTCTTTGTCGCCACGCGCATCCTCGCCCCGTCGCGGCCGGGGGAGAATTTCGTCGCGGTGCTGCAGCACGGTGCCGCCTCGCCAGCGTTTATCGTTTCAGTGGACGTCGCGGCGCGCACCCTGACGATACGGCCGGTTGCCGCCGCGCCGCAGACGGACCGGTCCTATGAACTTTGGCTGGTGAACGCCCGTCTCCGCGCACCACGCTCGCTAGGCGTGGTGCGGAATGCGGCCTTCACTGTAGCGTCCTCGCGGCTGCACGGCCTGCCACGGAACATCGTCCGCGACTCCACTTTCGCCGTCACCCTTGAACCCCTCGGCGGCTCACCCTCTGGACTGCCAACGGGACCGATCCTTTATTCCGGTACGTTGGTGCAAGCGACACCGTAAAACGCATCCGCTCGCGCTCTATCGGTCTGACGCTGCTGCTTCGCCCGAGCACAACGCAGCCTCGGATCGCTCGCTTGCGAGCCTCCGGCAGGGCATCACCATCGGCATATCCGAGGCCGAGGCACCGGCCTGCAAGTGGACTCGAAACGAACTTTACGACCGCGCCTGATCGGCTGTGCGCTGTTTCGTCGATACCAACCTGCTCGTCTACGCAGCTGTCAGCGAGACCGGTGCGAAGCACCGTACAGCATTCGCGGTCATGCGTCGCGCATGCGGGCTCGACCGCATCATCACGCTCCAGGCGCCCGGCGAGCCATTCCCAGTCGTGACCGGCAAAGCGCAAAGTCACGGCCAGAGAGGCGACGGCGGCGGTGGATCAGCCTGAAAGAATAAATTGTGCCGCCGGTCAATTGCTGAAACTATTGAGAACGCTGTTGCACTGATGCGGGTTCCGCAGGTTGCAATCAGGTCCGGACGCGACAAGGTTCCGGGCTGACAGCTCAAGTGGACAGAGGCAGCCGCGGGAGATCCTCTATGCCTCGAATCGTTCTCGCCGCCGCAGCCGCAGCCGCCCTCGTGGCCGCCCCGGCTTTCGGCGCGACGGTACACACCACGCTTCGCGTCGCGACCCCGGCGGGTCCGGGTGCCGAGGTCGGCACGGTGACGATCAAGGATACGCCGCAGGGCGCGATGATCACGGTTGACCTGCACGGCGTGCCGCCGGGCCAGCGCGGCATGCACGTCCACCAGAACGGCTCCTGCGCGCCCTCGACAGGACCGGACGGCAAGCCAGTTCCCGCCGGCGCAGCTGGACCGCACTTCGATCCGGCCAGAACCGGCCGTCACCTGGGTCCCGCGGGCCCGGGCCACCTCGGGGACCTTCCGCGCGTGGAGGTCGCCGCGGATGGGACGGCGCGGGCGGATCTGAAGGCACCGCGAATCAAACACGTCTCCGCGTTGAAGGGCAGGGCGGTGATACTGCACGCTGGTGGCGACACCTATTCGGAGCCGCCCCCGAACGGGGGCGGCGGCGACCGGTTCGCGTGCGGGGTGCTGGAGTAGCAGATCTCATCACTCCAGGCGGAGCGCAACGGGACCGCGATGGAAGCCTCTCGGCGCGAGGCCTCGCGGGGTCGGACAGGGTGGGGGAGTGCTATCGTCGGGGCGTCAGCCCCAGGTCTGGCCTCATGCTCGAGGGGGATGGGTCTTGTCCCTCGTTCTCATCCGGCGGGCGCGAGCCGCCCAGCTGCGCCCATGACAACAACCCACGGAAGCACCGATATTCTGCAGTACCGCTCAGGACCGCGGATCCGCAGCTCCATACGCGCGTCGCAGCTGCGGAACGACAGGCATTCGCTGCGTATGCTGCACCTCCCCTTCCGCGAGCCATGTGGAGGTTGATCCACGGGCCTTTGCCTAGCCTGCCACGCGGACCAGCGCGAACAGTGCTGACATCAGGATTATGATGAGCCCAGTGGCAATGACCAATCGACCTGCAAACAAACGACGCATCGACGACCTCCACTAGGCGAAACTGTAGCGCTCGGAATGGTATCTCGACAGCGGCACGCCCAGACCCTTCACGGCGCTCTCAATTGCATCCATCATCACGTCGGGTCCGCAGATGAAGTACTCATGATTGGCGTAGGGCAGCGGCAGATGACGCGCGAGCATCTCAGCGGTGATGAAGCCCCGCTCTCCCGTCCATCCCCTCGGGGGATCCTGCAGCACGTGGACGATTGTTAAACTGAGCCGTGCCTTCAGGGTCTCCAATTCCTCACGGAAAGTGATTGATTCCCAATCCCTGTTGCCATAGAGCAGAATCACAGTCCGTCTGTCGCCGAGATCGGCGAACGTGCGCATCATGCTCATCATCGGCGTGATGCCAATTCCACCCGCGATCAGCACATGCGTGTGTCCCGGTTCACCGACAGTGAATGCGCCGTACGGTCCATCAAGATACACGCGTGTTCCCACCGGCACTTCGGAGACCGCGCTGGTGAAATCACCGAGATTCCTAATCGACATTTCGACATGCCCGTCCGCAGTCGCCGCGCTGGAGGAGAACGAGAACGGATGCCCGGTGATCTTGAAGGGACTTCCCCAGACCGTCAGCCAGGCGAACTGACCAGGGCTGAAGCGTAAGCCGGAATGGCCATCGGGCTGCATGACGAGGGTCGAGGTGTCGCCCCGTTCCCGGCGTACTTCCGCGACCAGGTACGGCCGTCGCAGCATAAACAGCGGCTTGACGATCCGTACGTAAAGCAGCAGCCCGATCCAAAATATCACCAGGCCGATCCACAAAGCCCGCTTCCGCGGATCAACCAGATAGCGACCAAACCCGACCATGTGCAGAAGGCCCGTCGCGATGGCAGCAACCGCAAGTGCGATGTGGGAGAGATGCCATGCCTCGTAACGGATCCTCAGCCTCGTGCGCCATAAGCTCATGGCTACGAGTATGATAAGCAAATACAATGACCCGGTACCAAAGCGGACTCGCCACGTTGTCTGGAAAAAATTCAACATCGCTAGCCGCCCCGGCCGCAGCATGAAGAGGATGATCGGATGCAGGACGACGAGGGCAACCGCGACGAGTGAAATCTGTCGGTGGAAGTGATAAATGACGTCCTCGCCCCATGGGTTCGTGACATACCGAAAACGCCCCGTCAGGCCGAACTGCAGCCCCATCATCGCCAGACCGGAGTAACCGATTGCGACCGAAAATTCGGTCCAGAAATCGCGTGCCGGAGGGAAAGACCCTGTCAGCAATGCGAACAATGGAGCAAGAACGAAAAGCAAGTAAACGAGGACCCAAACCGTCGCATGTGCCGCATAGTGTCGTTGCATGAAATGATCCTATTTGCTCGACCACGATACGATAGGAATGGGCCTACAGAGACGAGGGCTCCCATGGATCGTGAGAGCCGCCGAAAAGGCGAGAAGTGTCCAAATACGTCTTTGCACGATTGGTTGGCACGACGCAAATGGATCTTGAGCGGAGACTCGTGAAACACCTACCACGACGCGTGGCTCGACGAGGGTGGCTCCGCATCCGCGATGATGCCCTCCTTCGTTTCAAGGCCACCCTTCGGTACCGGCTCTTTGACACGCCTCTGTCGTCGCAGAGCAAAGGTGCATAATACCAGCTGACTCACAGATTGATCCATGGCCAGAAGCGATGCCCGCGGCGCTGAGGCGGCGGGCCGAACAGCTCGTCGAACAAGGGCTCGGCGAGCGGCTGGACCCGGTTCGTCCGCGACGCCGATCCCGTGGCGACATGGATCTCGCTCCCGCTGCCAACCGGTAACCAGACGAATTTCACGCGCGGGAGGTTGGTCGACATGCAATAAACCCGGGCTGTTGTTGAGATAGGGAAACCGACGCTCCTCCGCGTGCGCCCTGAGGCACTTGTCAACAAGTGAAACACCGTCGCCCATCTCGAGAGAGTCTGCAGCTCCGTTGACCGCGGATCTGTGTGGCTCGGCAGGAAGATGCCCGAAGACGCACCAGAGTCAGCGTCGGCGAGCGGACGGGAGAGGCGTATCCAATGTAACTTGACAATGTAACTTGACAATGGCTGCTGTTACGAGGACCCATTGCCGCATTAAGCGCTGGCAGCCCGGGGAGAGTGCAATGAGTGACCTGGTAGTCCTTGACTTCGACGGAATTCACACCGCTGACGATGTCTTGAATAAATTGCGTGCCCTTCAAAAGGAACATTTGATCGATCTTGAAGATTCCTGTGTGGTCGAGCGCGCGCAGGACGGTAAGATTCACATAAAGCAAGCGGTCAACCTCACGGCGATGGGGGCGTCGCAAGGCGGCTTGTCGGGAGCCCTATGGGGTACGCTGGTAGGATTTCTTTTCTTAAATCCGCTCGCCGGGATGGCAATCGGTGCGCTTGCCGGTGCAGGGGCGGGAGCGCTGTCCGGGTCCCTCGCCGACTATGGTATCAATGATGAATTTGTGAGGCAGCTCGGTCAAACCATCCCGCCGGGGTCCTCGGCTCTCTTCGTGCTGGTCAGGAGCATAACTTTCGACAAGATCATGCCGGAAATCGAGCCCTACAAACCTCGGGTGCTGAGAACCTCACTGTCCAATGAAGATGAGGCCAAGTTAAGGGCCGCACTTGCCAAGGTATCGTGAGGTGGCGGCGCGGTGAGCATGAGGCGTCCGCGATCGGACGGCGCGGACCGGGGAACGGCGAGCGCGCGAACCTAACTCTGTCGGACCGGAAGTCTGGACCCTGGTAGGTGTGTGACCGGGGTCATGCGGGGGCTTCGGTCCGCGCGTCGGCGGTGCCGCTGGTCATTCCTTCCGACGAGGCTGATACGTGCCAGAGCAGCGGCGCGGAGGCTGCCGTCGCTCGCAGCGACGAATGCCTTGCCGAGGTTGATGCCGCCGCCGTCGTCGGGCCGCGCCAACGCAGCAGCGTCGTCGCGTCTATCATCTTGGGAAACCGACAACGGCTGATGATGGCTCACACGAGCGTATGCGCGCCGGCCCCCGGGATAGACTTGTCGGGGCCGCTTCCGCGTCAGATCCGCTCGCCTACCCCGTGCGACGCCTTGGCGGCCTGAGCAGATGCCTGGCCTCCGCCCGGACGACATTGGCCAGAAGCGCCATCGTCTCCAGCGTGACGCTGCGGGCCCGTAATCAACCGATCATCGGCGCCATTGAATGCGATGGCGATCCAGCTCCGGGTCTGAAGACGACGAGGGGCATCCCCAGCAGGATGGAAATGGCCTGCAGAATGCGGCGGGCGATGCAGATGAGCCTGAATGGGCCCCTCGCGCGGCCCGCGTTGCATCGCAGCCATGGCGGCATATCTGCCGATTATTTAGGCTCTTTGGCCAGCGTATGCCTACTTATAGACCGTTTGCTTTGAAATAACCCGTCTTGCTATGATGCTGCGATGCGTCATGATCACAAATCGAGCAGAAGGGGCGGGTCGTGCGTCAAACCGCGATACATCCTGACGTCGTCCGCCGAGCCAAACACCGCCGCAGGAGCCCGGGCGTGTT
>JASHQG010000306.1 GCA_030037665.1 Acetobacteraceae bacterium | reverse complement strand
CTTTGATCTGGTCTCGACGGAGAAGGCAGGAAATACCGCGATCGATTTCGATACACCGGAAACGATGGTGCCAAATGCACTCAGCCGGCGGAGGCTTCGTCCTCCTCCGGGAAGGCAATGTCTTCGTAGAGCTCGGTGACAGGGATCCCGATGCCGATTCTGGCATGCGAAAGGCGTCGTCGCCGGTCAGAACCGTTGTCCGCCAGACTTCGTCCGGTTCGGTGCGTTCCATGACGGTGACGCCGACGCTGGTAGATTCGAGGATGGCATATCCGCGGATGGAACCGACGGCGCCGTACTCGCCAACCTTAAGAATTCGATCGACGCATCCGGAGGTGGGATTGAGTACTTCGAAGAACACGACAACGCCAGGGATGACGCGATCCTCGTACTGGAACTTGGCGTGCGTAACCAGGGCGTCCGGATAGCGAACGGCCTTGCCGGTGGTTTCGACGCCCGCATCGGGCCCAGGTGATCCGCAGCGCCCGCCGCGAAGTCGGGCGCCCAAGGCGAGGTTGACATTTGGGACGATCCGGCTGTGACCAGCATTCCCGCCGATCATGGCGACCGGCTGGAAGCCGTGGAACTCGTAGCGCGTCTCCTGCGCTCCGGCCCGGGAGAAAAACTGTTCCTGCGTCCAGGGTTGGCAGTTAGGGGTAAGCGGGATTTTGGGGCCGTGTCACGTTGCCATTTGGACGGAGAATAGCGTCGGTTCGAGACAGCGGCCGTGGTGCGGCCGCTTGAGCGGACGGCATTGGGGGAGCGCGGCCGGCCGCCGCGGAGCGTCGAGCCGTCTGGGTCGCCCCCGGCGTCACTCACCCCGATCGAGCGCTAGCGGTCCGACTACAGCCAGCTCGAGGCCGGTTTGGCCCTATGCCGACAAGGTGACACGCAACGCGCCGTGCGCGCTCGAGCGGTCGCGGCACGGTGGACGCGGGAGAGCGCTTCCTCGATGAGGTCGGGGAACGACGCGTCGACGGAAACACAGGCCGCTCGTGCTGGGACACCGGAACGCAGCAAATCATGTTTGGAGCAAAGGGCGGCGTTCGTGAATGCGGCCTCGGGAGGCAATCGTACGCATGTGAAAACGAAGAAGGAGGAAAGCGGACACACCCGCCGGGCGTCCCGCATTTCTTGATCTGCCGGTTCGTCCTGGCAGGGTTTCGGCCGTTGGGCTGCCGCGGCCACAAAGCTTGTGACAGGTTTGCCCGACTTCCGGTCCTCGTCTGCGGGGTCGTGAGGGCGCTGAATGTTCGGAGCCAGGAAATGAGTGTCCGCCATGATGTCCGCCGGGCTGACGGGGTGCGGGCTCCTACCAGGGAGCCCCGGCCGGTTCACCGCGTGCTGGTCTTCACGATAGTTGCGCTCACGTTGTTTATGATGTCGGTGGACTCGACAATAGTTGCGACGGCGCTGTATTCGTTGCGTCGCGGTTTGCAGACCTCGATCAATTGGGCCGGCTGGACCATCACGGCCTACTCGTTCGGGTTTGTGTTGATGCTACCGCTCAGTGGCAAATTCAGCGAGCGGTATGGCCGGCGGAGAGTATTCCTCGGTTCGGTCGTCGCCTTTACGGCAGCATCACTTTTCTGCGGCCTGGCTACCAACATCTATATGCTCGTTGCATTGCGCGCGGTACAGGCCGCCGGCGGAGCGGGCTTCACGCCCTCGGCGACCGGGATCGTCGTGGATCACTTCGGTCCCGTCCGCGATCGTGCGGTCAGCTTGTTCGGCAGTATCTTTCCGATCGGTGCCATGACCGGTCCCATATTCGGCGGGCTGTTCGTGTCGTACTGGACCTGGCGGGGGGTGTTTTTCGTCAACGTGCCAATCGGCGTGGCCGTCATCGTGCTGGCACTGCGCTACGTACCGGGGGATCGGCCCAAGGCGGAGGAGACCCACCAGAGAATGGACGGCGCCGGTATGGCGCTGCTCGGTATCGGCCTGCTCGCCGGGATGTTCGCTGCGAGCTACCTGGGCGAAAGGAACGCGCATGCGTTGTCGGCTGCATTTGTTGCGCCATTGGCTGTTGCGGTTGCCACTCTATGGTTCTTCTTCCGCCACATCAGCGACTCCGCGCACCCATTCATTATGCCAGGCCTGATTCACGGGCCAGGCTTCGGGCCGGTTAATCTGGTCAACGCATTGTACTCGGGCGTCACGTTCGGCATGGTGGCGCTCGTCCCGCTGTACGCGACCAACCGCTACGGTATCAACGCGCTCGGCTCAGGTACACTGCTCACTGCCCAAGGGGCCGCCGCAATCACCTTGTCAGTTTTAGCCGCGTTGGCACTGCGGCGAACCGGACATCGGCCGCCGCTGTACGTCGGGAGTGCCGCTATCATAATCGGAATGCTGCTGCTGGCGCTCAGCCCGGTCGCCGGCATCCCACCCTACGGGTGGTTGGCCGGCTCCACCTTCCTCATCGGTGTCGGTACCGGGATGATCAACCCGGCCAGCCGCAACGCCGGACTTCAACTGGCACCTGGTCAAGCTTCGACCCTCGCAGCACTCCGGTCGATGTGTCTGCAGTTGGGCTCGATGATCACCATCTCGATAGCTACGGCCATCCTCGCCAGTTCCGATGACCCCGGCAGCATCCAAGCCTGGGTCTACGGCACAGCGGCCCTGATGCTCGTAGCCGCCTTACCGCTCATCGCCCTGGTCCCAGAGCACCGCGGTTCGTGGTAACGGTCGCTGTGACATACGAGAGGTCGCGCGGCAACCCGTAATGCAAATGGTGTCGCACGGGAGGAATGGTTGCCGATCCGTGCCATAAGTCCGGCGGCGGCCGCACGCCCGCCGACCATGCGCCATACGGCGGCTTGGTCTATCGGGCGCTGAAAGAGATTGCCTAACTGGGAAGGTGCGTCGAGTTGCGGCATGCCTACCCCTCCGGAGGCCAGATTGCCCTGCCGGAATCGGGCGAGGATTTGCAGCAATTGCAATAACTTTCCGTGGCGCCTGCGTGGGCTGCGAACACATACCGGCGCCACCAGGGAACTTCGTGGAGAGCTTTGAGCCGGTCTGGTGTTTACCAGGAGCGCATTTCGTGGGCTCTGGCCAAGAGGTGAGCCGGCCCACTGCGCGCAAAATCTAGCAGGTCTGGTCAGTCCGGCAATCCAGCTATGCACAGGCCCCTGCACATCACGTCGGCAAACCCGAGCGTCTTAAAGACGTTGTTGATCCTAATCTCGATGTGCGCCCGTGCGTGAGTAACGGCTAACCAGTGGGTCGCGGCACGCAACTCCCGCGCAGCCTCCTGGGCTTCCTCGGTCCGTTCCAGCGAGCCGAGCGATGCAGCCTTGCAGCGCAAAGCTGCCAGACAACCCGGCATCGCTCCATGGGCTTTATTGTATTCATGCTTCGAGAGCAGGGGTGCCATGCGGAGAGCTGAGGTTTTCCAGCCACTGCCAGGAGCCAGTTGTAAGCCGCAGGGGTCAAGGGGCGGCCTTGATCGCCTTATTGCGGACTTCGCAGGCCTCCGAAGTAGGAGAAGTTGCGATGAAATCACTGATCATCGCCGGCGCGGCGCTTGCACTCGGTATCGGGGCGGCGAACGCAGCCGCTAACGGATCCGGTACCAGCGCTCGGTACAGCGTTGGCACCGGCGAGGCGCATGTTGGCGACGGGTCCGACCCCGGGTACTACACGCCCCCCTTCAGCGGCGGTACGGCCGCCGCGCGGATCGGCGACGGGTCCGATCCCGGATACCTGGCCACCCAGCGCTACCTCCAGTCAACGCCAGGCCGCGGCGGCGGTAACGGGTAAGTACTGCGAATGCCCGCGCCAGAGAATGGCAGTGTACACTGCCTGTGTCGCGCATCTGCCCGGGTGAAGCCAGGGATCGGCGAATCGGCCGCACAAGTGCTCTTGCTGACGCGATCCAGCTGATCCGCTCGCAACTTCGGCCTTGGAGACAGTTCCTGCCTGCGATTGCACGCAGGTGGATACTGGTGAGTCGCACACACAGTAGAAAGCAGCCTGCTAGCGAAGCAAGCGCATCGTCGACTCGGCAATGGGTCCATTCATTGACAACAAACTGATACGGGAATTCAGCTTCAACTCACGCACTACAATCGCTTCGGCAGGAATCCACGTGTGGATTCTGACGATGCCGTCCAGTCATTCTAACTCGATGGCGTCCACCTGTTCTGATCTGATGGCGCCCAGTGTTCTAACTCGATGGCGTCCAGTGTAGCGGATCTCGGCAGGCCGACCGGGTCATCCCATGAGCTTCGCGGTTTGGTCAAGGACGGGGTCCTCTGCTCGTCGGAGGCCATTCCTTGGTGAGACTGAAAAGGACCATTCCTCGGAGCCGACCTGAGGGATTGGGAAGCCGGGAGCGGAGGCCGGGTCAAGGGCGCGAAGCGGGACCGGAGCCACGCGCAGCCACGCACAGGCGCGAAGCGCCGAGCATGGCGAGCATGGCGAGGACCAACCCCTTGACGCGGCCGAGCACTCGGCTGGACTGGCGGTCAGGTGGGTCATGGCGGGTCACTGCGTGTCGCCGCCGCGGCGGGCGGATTCTTTCAGGCCGCGTTGCTTGCGCATGCTTTCGCCGGAGAGATCGAAGCGATAGGCATTGTGAAGGATGCGATCGAGGATGGCATCAGCGAGGGTCGGATTGCCGATGAGTTCGTGCCAGCGGTCGACGGGCAGCTGCGAGGTGATGATAAGGGATCCACGATTGTAGCGATCCTCGACGATCTCGAGCAGATCGCGCTGTTGCTCCGGCAGCATTGGTTCGGGCCCCAAGTCGTCGATGACGAGAAGTTTGACGCGCGCCAACTGGCGCATGATTTTGGTGTAACGTCCGTCGCCCCGGGCGAGAGCCAAGGTGGCGAACAGTCGCGGGAGGCGCTGATAGAGTACGGAGAAATTCTCGCGGCATGCCTTGAAGCCGAGAGCGCAGGCGAGCCAGGACTTTCCGATGCCGCTCGGGCCGGTAAACAGGCAGTGGCGGTTTTCGCGGATCCAGTCGCAGCTGGCGAGAGTGAGGAAGAGCTTGCGGCCGAGCGCGCGGGGAGTATGAAAGTCGATATCCTCGATCGAGGCCTGGTGGCGCAGTTTTGCGGCGCGTGCGCGCAGTTCGAAGCGTTTCTGCTGGCGTAAGCTGGCCTCGTGTTCGAGCAGGATGCCGAGCCATTCGAGATGATCGAGGGAATTGGCATCGGGATTGTTGGCGAGTTCCTGCAGGCTCTGGCACATGCCGGCGAGGCCGAGTTCGCGGAGTCGGTCGATGGTTGGATGTTGCAGCAAGGTCTGTGTCTCCTTTCAATGATAGTATTGGGAACCGCGAATGTTTGCGTGCAGGATCGGCGCGCTGTCCGGATGACGGGCGGTTTTGCGTTCGAGCCTGTGCTCGGCGATGGATGCGATGGAGGGGTAGTTCATCGCGCCGATCTCGAGCGCGTAGGCGGCTATGTCCTCGGCCCTTTGCGCATCGAGTTTGCGAAACAGCCGCAGGACACCGACGCAGGTACGAAATCCTTGTTCGGGATGTCGTCGTTCGCTCATGATGCAGCGAACGAGTGCTTCGGTGTTGGGTCCGATGGCCCTGGCCTCGATTTGAAACCGCTGAGGGTTCCACGCGGCATAGCGCCGATGTGCGCTCGGCATATGGTCGGGCAGTGTTTCATGCCTCTTTCCGGCGAAGCGACGCGGATGTGCCGCGACACGCTGACCGCGGTGGAAGATCTCCACGGTGCGCTCGGTTTGCCGCGTGTCGACTTGTTCGCGCAGGAGTTTGTGGGGAACCGAATAGAAGAAGTCGCCGACCTTGACATGATAATCGATGCCGACCCGTGCGATCTTCCACTCGGCATATTCGTAATCTTGCTCGGGAAGATTTTGCATCGCCGGGCGCTCAATCGTGTCGAACATCTGCTGTCGGCTCATACCGATGCGGCGCATGACGCGCCCGTTCAGCTGCGGCAGGATCTCGGCGATCGCAGCGTTGCACTCGGCGAGGGAAAAGAACTTGAGGTGACGGAGCCGCCCGAGAATGTAGTACTGTGCGATGCGGACTCCGACCTCGACTTTGGCCTTGTCCTTCGGGCGATACGGCCTGGCCGGCAGAATGCCGACGCGATAATGCTCGGCCATCACCCCATAGCTGCGGTTGACCTCGGGATCGTAGAACGACGCCTTGTGCACACCCGACTTAAGGTTGTCGGGTTTATGTGCCCGGCACCGTTATGTGGCGGCGGACGAGAGCTCAGCGGATTTGCGGGGAGGGCCGCGTACTTTGGGCCACATAACGGGCTACAGGGCGTTGAGCCAGTCGAGGAGGGTTTTGTCGTTCTTCCAGGCGGCACGAGCGCGGGATGCCGCTGAAATTCCCGAACCTAATTCGCAGACGCGCAGTGCCTCGGCCTTAGCTCGCAAGGTCAACTCGGCGTAGTGGTTGGTGGTATCGAGGCTGACGTGGCCGAGCCAGCTGCGGATGACGTTGACTTCGACGCCGGATTCCAGGAGGTGCACCGCTGCCGTGTGTCGGAAGAGATGCGGTGACACATGTCGGGGCTGTGGACCATCGGTATCCCAGGAAGCGGCGTGGCGCCGGACGATCTTGTAGATTCCAAAACGCGTGAGAGGCAGGCCGGGCCTCGCACAAAAGACAGGATTAGTCTGTGTGGCACTCTGCTCGGTGAGGAGTCGCCGGAGGTGCTTTACCGTCTCATCCCAGAGCGGACAGACGCGCCACTTATCACCTTTGCCGTGAAGGTGAAC
>JASHQG010000038.1 GCA_030037665.1 Acetobacteraceae bacterium | reverse complement strand
TCGAATCGAGCTCGCTAATCGCCATTGAGGCCAGCACGTCGCTATGCCAGGAGCCGCGGGCAGGGAGAGAGACCAGCCTATGCGCGTTGGTGCGATCGCTGGGCAGCCGCGGCGGTCCCCGGCCCGCGGCAACGAAAACCACGGCGGGCTCGAGGACGCGAATAGGTTGTTCGCGGCTCGGCGCAGACGCGGCCGGCCGCCGCTGATTGTCGACGAGCAAGGCTCGCTGCCACTGCCGCCGCTCACCGCTATCACGCGGCAGCGCTTCGACGACAGCGAACTCGAGGCCGCCATCGCCCATGCCGAGCAAGTGACGCGGCAAAGCAGCGCGCGCTCGACGCACTGGTCCACGGCAACGGCTGAACAGCTGGGCCATAAGGCGAAACCCGGCGCTGTGGCCAATCGTACCGCGTCCGTGATAACACTACCTGGTATGGGGGCGATGCTGGCGACCGGCCGAACAGCGAATCGTTGGACCGGGGTCTTGCGATTGGCGTTCAGCTGAGAGTGTCCGCTCCAAGCAGACGTGCTCATAGAACCAGCGGGGGGTGCGCAACCATGCCGCCGAAGGAGTCGGAGTCCCGTTCTCAAGCATTTGCCCTTGGAGACGGCTCGGCGGGGCTGAGGTAGCCAAGAAAGTAGGCAAAGATGAACAAGGACGAGCTTACCGCCCCACCTTATACGCTGGAACACGGCACCACCATCAGCTTCACCGACCCCGATGCCTTCTTCGAGACCCTCGCGCCAGACCTGACGACGAGGTCGAGTATCATAGGGCGCGGCACATACCGCGTTGAAATGAAGTATATTGACCTGGACAATTTGCGCCTAAGTTGGTTCGCCGAACAGCTGCCTCGCCTCGCGCACTCGGCGCTCATGCCAGGGTTTCATGCCATTCAGTTCCTGACGCATGCGGGTCAGCCTTCATATGTCTGCGGTCTGGAGGCTCGGGTAGGCGACTTGGTCATGCTTAAGGCTGGGGCAGAAGCTCATAGCCGGATTGGGGCAGGGCAACGATCGGCCCGCATATTGGTGGCTCACGACGAACTCGCCGAGACCGCGGAAGCTCTGTTAGGTCGAGAAGTAAAGGCATTGTCATTTACTCATCGATTCACGCCTGCTGCGCCGCTTATGTCCTGGCTGATGGGCCTGCATGAAAGAACGCTGGAGCAAATCAAACCCACACATCCCGAGGTAACGCGAGCGGTGAGGGGGGCGATTATGCACGCGTTGATCTCGTGCATCGACGCCGCTCCCGTCGAGCATGGCCGTCACAGCTACGCGGCTATTATGCGACGATTCGAGCAATATATTGAGGCAAACTCAGACCGGCCTCTGTACGTCATGGATTTGTGCAAAGCCGTCGGCGTATCCGACCGCACACTTCGCACTTGTTGCTGTGAGTACCTTGGCATGGGACCGAAGCGTTACCTGTGGCTGCGGCGCATGTACCAGGCGCGGCAAGCTTTGCGATCGGCCGATCCGCGCACGGCAACAGTAACCGACGTCGCGATGAATTACGGCTTTGGCGAGCTCGGCCGCTTCGCGGTGACCTATCGGGCGCTGTTCGGAGAATCGCCTTCGACAACGCTGCGCGGCTTCTGGACCCATGCCGAGGGCATTGTCAACTTAACCGATCACAGCCCCGTTTAAGGGGAATGAGGAAGGGGCCAGCTGAACCGTCGCATCACTCTTGGCGTGTAACGGACCGTCATCGCGATGTCGTGGGCGATCGCGCGTCGCGTGGCGCCGCGGTCATCCATTCAACCAGCCCACGACCGCCGCGGACGGGGTCGGGGTTGCCGAACCGGCACACTGTTCCTCGATTGCCTGCGGGTTCGCGTTCGACCCGGTTCTATAGGGGATCCCCATGCTACGTCAGACTGCGTGATGCCATCTCGAGCGTATTGCGGGTCAGCTTCGGCGTATCG
Organism: Acetobacteraceae bacterium; assembly: GCA_030037665.1. Classification (GTDB taxonomy): domain Bacteria; phylum Pseudomonadota; class Alphaproteobacteria; order Acetobacterales; family Acetobacteraceae; genus JASHVB01. Next base: position 2,161 of record JASHQG010000038.1, on the reverse strand, counting down.
AGGATGCGCTGCAGTTCAGCCTTGATCAGTGCCTGGCGGGCCGCATCGACACGCCGCCACTGCCCGAGCGGCGAGACCAAGCGTGCGGCCACCTGGCCATTGCTCGGGTCGAGCGCGATGATCGTCTCGGCCAGGAACCGGTATCCATCGCCCGACGGATGGTGGAAGCGATAGGGATTGCCGGCTGAAAAGCTGCTGACCACGGCGCGCACCCGGTTTGGGTTGCGCAGATCAAAGTCCGGATGCTGCGCGAGCTTCTGAACTTCGTCCGGCGTGCAGAGCGGCGACATCGCCTGTATCGCAAACCATTTGTCCAGCACGAGATCGTCCTCGTGCCAGGCATCGTAGAACGACTGCAGCGCGCTGGTGCGCTCGCGGCCGTCGATGGCGGCAAGCACCGATAGCGCGGCCAGCACATCGGTCATGCTCTGCCAGGTGTCGAACTGCGCCTTTGCCAGCGTGGTGCCCAGGCCTCGATTGCCGAGAGCGAGATAAGCGAGGCAGGTGTTGCGCAGGGCGCGTCGTCCGATCGAGACGCCGTCAATCTGGTACGGGCCGGGATCGGCCATTTGCATGTAAGTGGCGTGCAGCATCGGCGCGAGATGCGTGCCGATAGCGGTGCGGGCATGCTCGCGCGCCGCATGGATCGCGTCGGGATCGGCGATGGACATTTGGTCTGCGAGGAACGCCTCGCTCGGCAGCGCCAGCGCTTCGGCCGCGAATGCCGGATCGCCCCCGGCGTCCGCCAGCACCGACGTGGCGGCCGCCACCAGTCCATCCGGCTCCGGCAGCGTCTCGTTTCGCTGGAACATCCCGACATGCTCCAGCAGCACCGAGGTCGCATATTGCTGGCCGGAGTCCCAGCGTACGAACGGGTCGGTGTCGCTCGCGGCGAGAAACCGCAGTCGCTCGCGGGAGACACCCGAGAGCTTCACCGGCGCCGAGAAACCGCGCAGGAGCGACGGGGTCGGCATCACGGCAACGTCCTCGAAGTCAAACTGCTGCTCGCTGCCCTTCAGCAGCAGAAGGCGCGTGCCGCTCTGCGGGGCCGCGTCATCGGCGAGACGCGTCGGCAGTTCGCTGCCGTCCTCTGCGATCAATCCCATTGCAAGCGGAATGACGAGCGGTTGCTTATCCGGCTCACCGGGCGTTGGCGGCGTGTGCTGGCGGACAGTCAACCGGTAGCGGCACGCCGCAGCATCGTAGCTGTCCTCGATCGAGACCTCGGGCGTGCCGGACTGATGGTACCAGAGTTTGAAGGCGTTCAGGTCGACGCCGGACGCGTCCTGCATGGCCGCGACGAAATCATCGATTGTCACGGCGTGGTTGTCGTGCCGTTGGAAATAGAGATCCATCCCGCGGCGGAACGCCGGCTTGCCGATGATTGTCGCCATCATGCGGATCACTTCGGCACCCTTCTGGTACACCGTCGCTGTATAAAAGTTATCGATCGCCATGTAGCTCTGTGGCTGCACCGGGTGGGCCAACGGACCGGCGTCCTCGCGGAACTGGCCGGCCCTGAGCGCGCGCACGTCGCCGATGCGCTTGACGGCACGGCTGCCTTGATCGGCGGAAAATTCCTGATCGCGATAGACCGTCAGCCCCTCCTTCAGCGAGAGCTGGAACCAGTCGCGGCAGGTAACGCGGTCACCGGTCCAGTTGTGGAAATATTCGTGTGCGATGACCGATTCGATGCTCTGGAAATCGAAGTCAGTCGCGGTGGCGGCGCGCGCCAGCACATATTTCGTGTTGAAGACATTCAGGCCCTTGTTCTCCATCGCGCCCATGTTGAAATCGGACACGGCGGCGATGTTGAACACGTCAAGATCGTATTCGAGGCCGAATACGTCTTCGTCCCATTTCATCGCGGTTTTGAGCGAACGCATGGCGTGCTCGCAGCGATCCTCGTCGCCGTGGCGCACCCAGATGCCGAGCGCGACCTCGCGGCCCGATCGGGTGGTGAAGCTGTCCTTGACGCACACGAGGTCGCCGGCGACCAGCGCGAACAGGTAACAGGGTTTGGGGTGGGGATCAGTCCAGACAACGCGGTGACGTCCGTCGCCAAGGTCGGTCATCTCGCCCGGATTGCCGTTCGAGAGCATCACCGGGACCTGACCCTTGTCCGCGGTGATGGTGACGCTGTAGCGCGACATCACGTCAG
>JASHQG010000305.1 GCA_030037665.1 Acetobacteraceae bacterium | reverse complement strand
CAGCCCGGTGCCGCGCCTTCTGCGGTCCGCGGGCAGCGTGCCATGCTGGTGGCGGGAGCAGCGAATGCCACACGGCAGGTGCGAGGAGAGATGGCATGCCTCACGATCCCCAATGCGTGTTCTGCCAGATCGTCGCCGATTCAGGGAAATGCGTGCTGCTCGCCGAAGATCCTGCGGCGATGGCATTCATGGACATTCATCCCGCCAATCCTGGCCATTGTCTGGTCATCCCGAGGGGCCATTGGCCAACAGTGTTCGACATTCCGCCGGATGCCTTCGCCGCGGTTGCGCGTCTGGTGGTGCGCGTTGCCGCTGGCGTTCAGCGGGCAATGGCCCCAACAGGCCTGAGCCTGGTGCAGGCCAATGGCCATGCCGCGAACCAGACGGTCCCGCATCTGCACGTCCATGTCCTCCCGCGACAGGATGACGACCGTCTGGCGCTGAACTGGCCACGCACAGCGATCGGCGATGCGGATCGCATTGCCGAAATCGCGGCGCGGATACGAGATCGCCTGCCGCCTGGCTGAGGCACGGTCCACGCGCTGCGATGGCCGCGTGATGGGACCTCGGTTCCAAGTGCGGTGTGCCGCGGCGACAGAATGATGAAGAGATGTCGATCTTTCGTCTCCGTCTTCGGCTCAAGAGTCGGGAGGTTTGCGTCCGATTTCGAGTCAAGTCGTGAACCCGAAGTTCTGCATCCTATTGGTGTCCTGACGTCCGGCAAGCAATTTTGCGACGATATGGCTTTTGGCGGAAATCAACAAAGATCCCGGCAGGTGCCGGCGCAACGCGGAGGCGACCGGAAGTTTGGAGGGAGGAATGCCGGGTCGGATGGTGCGCAACCAGGATCCGAAGCAGTTCCAGTTGATCTCGGCAGAGGCGATGGCGAGATAATGAAGCAGTCGCTGGGAGACGATACCGGCCTCGATGAAGAGGTGGTAGGCGTGCAGCTTACACTTGGTCTGGTCGCGGTATTTGGGCGTGGCGCGGCGGAAAGTCCGATTGCCAATCTTGTGGCGTAGCGGCATCACGTCGGCCATCCGGAAACTGTAAGCGAAAGCACGGATCTGCCGCGCCGCCTGCTTGAAGGCGTGCTCGATCTTTTATGTGGCCACGAGCGATATGTGGCGTATATGCGACATGACGTTTTTGTGTGGCACTTGGCCGCACTTCTTCGGCCACATATCATTGCGCGAATAATTGGTATTCATCACCACGATGGAGGCCTAATCATTGCACGACAGACTTTTCCAGATGCACGTCGCAATCACTCGCTATTGAACCGGGCACTATTCGGGTTCCCGCGAGCAGTCCGTCACCAAGGCATTTCCTCAGGACGAATACCCGCGAACATCATTTACAGTCCGGGCAACAAAGTCGACGAATTTCTGCTCATCGGTTGCGACAAACACTGCACCGAGCAGAAGCCGTTCTTATACATCCACTTGGAGGGTGTTCAGCGCAGATTTGCACGATAGTGCCGATTCAGATCGAAATTCCCCGCAATTTTCCGCCATTGACAAGACCCTGCGGTCGTCCCGAACCCCGTCGGGGCGACGCACAGCAGATGACGGGCAGAAGCCGCTGGCGTGACCGGGATATGGACGAACCGCGTTCCATCACGAGGCTCCTCTCCCGTGGTCTTGCTCCAACACTTCGCGCGGCTGGGCGGTTGATGCCAAGCGTGCTGCTGACGCCGCGCAAGGATGGTACTGGACGCGCGAGCAGCAGGGGAAGATGCCGGCATCATTCGAGCCGATCAAGCACGACCACCGCCCGGCAACCGCGGCGGCCTGGGTGCTCTGCGAGAGCACCTCGTAGGACGGATGCGTTATGGAGTGGACGCGGGCGCAGACGACGATGGAGCTCGCCGAGTGGTTGCGGGTGATCAGGCTGGGCCACCAATGGCCGGATCGCCGATGATCGCGCCAATCCGGTCCGGGGGCACCGCGAGCCGGCTCGCGTGGTTCACGGAGGTGAGCCGGCGTCTGAGACACGCGGTTTGGTCTCGATAAGTCGCGCTTGCTGGCGTCCAAATCACTGTGCCGGATGTTCCATGGTGCGCGGGGAGTTATTTGCCCACGCTTCAACAGCCCGCACGCGCCAGATCGCGTTCCACCACTGCGTCCCCAGTGACATCGGCCAGCCCGCGGTTGGTTCTGATGATCGACGTCGTTATCCCGAAAATTGCCGTCATGATGTTGAATCTCTTGTGATCGGCGATGAATCGAACGTGAGTCTCACGACAGCGGTGCCCAGCGGTGCTATCCCCGCCCGAGGGCCAAGACTCGATCGAGGCGCTCGATCTGGTCTTCGATGCATTGGAACCTGCCGGCGTTGATGCCAAGCGGCGCAAGATCGTCGGGGCCGACAGGAAACGGCTGTCGATCTAGCAGGCGGCAGAGCGCATCCGTGCCGCGCATCCGGACGTCCGGCGCGACCAGATCGAAAGTCACGACTGCGACTGGCTCGAAAGCTGCGCGCCGGACCGCTCGCCAAACGTCAGTTCAAGAAATTCGCCCGACTCACCCGGCCGTGCCTCGCCGACTACCAGCGCAAGTCAGCGGCCGCTGGAAAGTAACCGAGAACTCGCAACTCTACAGTCTTCTGGACGCCGACAACGAAGGCTGTAAGCACGCTCCAGCGATGTCTTGCCAGCCTGGCTCACTGTTCGCCCCGGTATCGACGGCGGACCCGTTTCATCGATCTGAACGCGGTGGCAAGCAAAGTTGCGGGACGTCCGATCGTGCTGCGTGGCACATGCCGGTCTGACCGTCGCCCGAAAGCGTGTGACGGTGTTGATGCCTGCACACGTGAGGCAGGTGACGGTTGTTCGTGGTTGACAGCCTCCCGGAAATCCTCATAGTGCCCTCGGTGGCGATGGAGTCCGCCCGTAACCGCCCTCAGGGCTAATGACTCCTCCTGAACTCGTACGTGAGCACGGGAGGATTCTGATGGTTACGGCGGCCCGACGCGGTTCCCAGTTCCGCGACTGTGATGCGCGTGTCCCCCAAGCGGACGGAGGGCATGCATGATCGGCACGCGCGACGTTATCCTGCAAGTGCTGCAGGTCCTCACCGTCCTCTGCCTCGGGCCGCTGCTGCAAGGTATCATCGTGCAGTTCGAGGAACGCGTGCAGCGCGGCCAGGGGCCAGGCATTTTCCAGCCTTACCGCGATCTGTGGAAGCTGTTCCACAAAGACATCGTCGCGCCCGAAACCGCATCGTGGCTGTATTTCGTCACGCCCGTCGTCGCCTTCACCTGCATGATGACGGTGCCGATCCTGATCCCGGTCCTCACCAACTATCCGTTGCCGCTCTCCGACATGGGCGACATCCTTGGCGGCGGGCTGATCCTGACGCTTGGTTCCTTCATGATCACGCTGGCGGGGCTGGATACCACCAGCGCCTACGGCGGCATCGGGTCCAGCCGCGCCGTGATGGTGGCCATTCTCGCCGAGCCCACACTCATCCTGGTATTCGTCGGCATCACGCTGCTGGCGAAGGCGATGCTGCCCTTCGTGGTGAATCACCTGCTGGTGCAGCAGCCGGCAGTCTATTGGAGCCCGACCCACCTGTTCCTGGTCGCGGCCTTCTTCGTGCTGCTGCTGGTGGAGACCGACCGGCTGCCCATCCACTCCAACACCCATATCGAAGTATATATGATCGAAGAGGGCCGCATCCTCGAATATTCCGGCCCACTGCTGGCGCTGCTGCGCTGGGCTTCGATGATGAAGCAGTTCATCCTCTACACGATCTTCTGCAACGTGCTGCTGTTGCCATGGGGCCTGTCCTACCAGGGCAGCGCGCTCGGCGTGCTCGGCAGCGTCATCGCCCTGATGCTGAAATTCGTCCTGGTCGCGTGCGCGGTGGTGGTGGTCGATACCACACAATCGCGTTTGCGTTTCTACCGCTATCAGGAGCCGCTTGCAGCCTCCTTCCTGCTGGCTGTCCTCGCCATCATCGGCACGCAAATGGGCTGAACCATGCTCGCAGCGCATCTCTCCCCGCTGGCTGCCTCGTTGTTCAGCCTGATCGCCATCGCCAGCCTGCTGCTTGCCTTCGTGATGCTCGGATCGCGCTGGTTGCGGCATTACCTGTATGCATTCACCGCGGAGTCCTGGCTGATCGGCATTCTGTCGGCATCGATCGGCTACTACGGCAACTATCCGGAACTCTACCTGGTCGCCATGCTGACCTTTCTGTTCCGCGGATGTCTGCTGCCGTACCTGATATTCCGCATCATCCGGCGCATGCGGGTGCCGCGCGAAGTGCACGTCATCCTGCAGCCAAGCTCCAGCCTGGTGATCGGCGCGCTCGCCGTGGTGTTCGCATTGGCCGTGGGGTCGCAGATCGGCGTCCAGCTCGGCTTCGGCGGCACTGTCGTGGTTCTGGCTCTGACCGTCATGCTGTCGATGAAGCTGATCGGCTTCCTGATGCTGACGGTCCGGCACGAGGCGATCAGCCAGATCCTCGCCCTGCTGGTCCTGGAAAACGGCATCTTCCTCGGCGCACAGATCCTGGTACCCGGCATGCCGCTCTTGATCGAGATCGTGATCCTGTTCGACCTGCTGATCGCGGTCGCATGCTTCGGACTGCTGGTACAGTACCTGATGACGCATGTTGGCACCACCAGCAGCCTGCAACTCCGGCGTCTGGTGGGTTAGATGGTCGGCGCCCTTGCCCTGGCGATCGTGCTCGCGCCCAGCTTGGCGATCGTGCTGATCGTGCTCACAGGACAGCCCAACCTTGCGGCGTGGCTGAACCTGCTGGCCAGCATGGTCTCCTTTGCCGCGGCCGTGCCGATGCCGTTCATCGTCGGCACCACGCCGCACATCTATTGGGATGGGTATGTCGGAATCGATGCGCTCGGCGCATGGGTCACGTTGTGCTCGGCGGTGGTCTACCTGCTCGCCTCGATCTACGCCGTCGGCTACATGCGGCTCCTGGAAAATGAGGCACGGCTGCCGGTCTTCTATGCGCTGTTCGCCGGCTTCGCACTGACCACGCTGTTCGGTCCGATGATGAACAACGCGGGCCTCTACTGGATCGCGATCGAGCTGACCACGCTGGTCAGCACTTTTCTGGTTGCCTACGAGCACGAGGCGGAAAGCATCGAGGCAGCCTGGAAATACATCATCGTCGTCTCCGGGGGCATCAGTCTCGCACTGTTGGGAACGGTATTGTTCTATTGGGCCGGCAGCCTCGTGCTCGGTCCAACCTATGACATGACGTGGGCAACGCTCGCGCACGCGGCTCCCAGGATGAACCGCGCTCTGCTGCTCCTGGCCTTCCTTCTGGTGCTGATCGGCTATGGGACCAAGGTGGGACTGGCGCCCATGCACACCTGGTTGCCCGACGCACACAGCGAAGGTCCCACGCCGGTCTCGGCTCTGCTGTCCGGTGCGCTGCTGAACACGGCCATGATTGGCATCATCCGCTATCTGTCCGTCGCCGACGCGGCACAGGTCGGGCCGGTACCGCGCATGGCGCTGGTCGGGCTCGGGGTTTTCTCGCTTCTGGTCGCCACCCTCTTCATCGTGCGCCAGGAAGGCATCAAGCGCCTGATGGCCTACTCCAGCGTGGAGCACATGGGGGTGATCGCGCTCGGCGTGGGCTTCGGCGGGCCGCTCGGCGTGGCTGGCGCGCTCTACCACATGCTCAACCACTCACTAAACAAATCGCTGATGTTCTTCGGCGCCGGCAGCATGATGCGCAGCTATGAGACCAAGGACATCGATGCCATTCGCCTCGTCGGACGCCGCTTCCCGGTGACGGGCGCGATCTGGCTGGCCGGCGCGGTTGCCATTACCGGCGCACCACCCTTCGGCCTGTTCGCCAGCGAACTCACCATCCTGCGTGCCGGATTGCAGACCATTGCGGCCTGGGCGTCGTTTGCGATGGCGGCACTGCTCATCGTCATCTTTGTCGGTTTCCTGAACCATTTCCGCGGCATGTATTACGAGGCGCCGGAACGCGCCGATGAAAGCCGCGGGCGTATCAGTGCCTGGTGCATCGTGCCTATGTGGCTGGCGATCGTTCCGTTGCTCGGGCTCGGCCTGTGGTGGCCGCAGGAAATCTGGGGTTATTTCGGGCAGATTGCCCACGCGCTCGGTGGTGGCGCACTGGTCGCAGGAGGGACGCCATGAGGGGCGCCCGCAACCGCGATCTCCGGGTGGACGGGTTGGCGGGCGCCGCGCAGGGTCTGTTGGACTCCGGCGGCCGCATGCAGATGGTCTACGCCTGGGCCCCGCCGGGCGAAGCCACCGAGCTTCGCTACGTCGCCACGCCCGCCGAGCAGCAAACGTTCGAGGTGTGGCGCTGCCCGCTGACGCAGGAACCGCCAAGCCTTGCAACGATATGGCCACTGCTTGGCTGGTATGAACGCGAGATCATGGACCTGCACGGCATCCGGTTTCACGACCACCCGGAGCCTAACCGGCTGGTTCTGCGCCAGCACGTGCCTCCGCCGCTGGCGCCGCCAGGGCACGATGGCGCGTGGGTGGAATCGCCACCCGACGGCAGCGGTATTCGCACGCTGCCGGAAGTCCCGAGCGAGGACGTGCAGACGTTGCCCTTCGGGCCGGTACGCGCGGACGTGCTGGAATCCGCCGAATTTACCTTCCTCTATATCGGCGAGCAGATCCTGCACTATCACCCGCACCTGTTCTTCAAGCATCGCGGGATGGAAGCACGGTTCCAGGGCGCCAACGCGGTGCGCGGCACGATCCTGGCCGAGCGTGTCTCCGCCGTGGGCAGCGTGGCGCACGCGCTGGCTTATTGCCAGGCGGTCGAACATGCTGCCGATTGTACCGTGCCACCGCGCGCCTGCTGGCTACGTGTGCTGCTGGCGGAACTGGAGCGCGTCTACAACCACCTCCATTACCTCGGCCATCTCGCCAACACGACGACGCTGAAGGTCGGCGAGGCGCAGGGCAAGCTCTTGGAAGAGCATGCCAAGCAGATCAACACACGGCTGACCGGTAGCCGATTCCTGCGCAGTCTGCTCGTTCCCGGCGGATTGCGCCGCGATCTGCAGCCGAAGCCGTGGCTGAGTGAGCAGCTTGAGTCATTGCGGGCGGAAACCGCGAAATATGTCAATCATCTTGAGAATTCGGACAGCCACCTCGATCGCCTGATCACGACCGGCGTGCTGTCGCCCAAGGTCGCGTTCGATCAGGGCGCCACCGGGCCGGTTCAGCGTGCCTCGGCTGCCGATCGCGACCTGCGCCGGGACCATCCTTATGCCGGCTACGCGGACCTGCCGCTGACCGTACCGGTCCGGGTGGAAGGCGATGCCTACGCGCGCTCGCGCGTGCGCATAGAAGAGATTGATGCCAGCATCGCCGTGATGCAGCGCGTGCTTCTGTTGCTTCCTGAGGGCGACATCCGTGCTTCGTGCAC
>JASHQG010000304.1 GCA_030037665.1 Acetobacteraceae bacterium | reverse complement strand
ATCCTCATGAGAGCTCCGCCGCTAGAGATGTCGAGTCGTCGTCAATAGTATCTGCCGGCCACGCCGCGTCCGCTACCGTGCGCGGTCAACCGTGCGCGGTCAGCCGTGCGCGGTCAGCCGTGCGCGGTCAGCCGTGCGCGGTCAGCGGCAGGGCCTGATCATTGCGTTGAGTCTGGATAACGTCGTGGCGCAGCAATTTGGGCATGGCTCCCAGCGAACATTCGAAGATCGCTCGGCGCCCCGGTGCGCTGCGTGGGAGCGTCCGACGGGTGACAGTCTCCGGGCGATTATTACGCCGCTGCGGGCCTCGGATGATCGGTCGTTGGATGTGATTGCGGATTCTGACGATGCCGTCCAGTCAGTCTAAATCGATGGCGTCCACCCGTTCTAATCTGATGCCGTCCACTGTTCTAATGCGATAGCGCCCAGTGTGGCTGCTCTCGACAGGCCGATCGGGTCATCTCATGAGCTTCCCGGTTGGGTCAAGCGTGGGGTGCTCTGTTCATCAGCAATCATTCCTTGGTGAGACTGAAAAGACCATTCCTCGGAGCCGACCTGATCGTGGGGGAAGCCGAGAGCGGAGGGCGGGTCAAGGGCGCGAAGCGGGACCGGAGCCACGCGCAGCGATGCCCCGCATCGCGAGCATGGCGAGGACCAACCCCTTGAGGCGCCCGAGCACTCGGCTGAAGTGGGGGTCAGGTGGGTCAAGGTCAGTCACTCCGCATCGGTGGTGGGCCGGGCGGGTTGCTTCACACCCCGCTGCTTGCGCATGCTTTCGCCGGTGAGATCGAAGCGATAGGCATTGTGTATGATGCGATCGAGGATGGCGTCGGCGAGCGTTGGATTGCCGATGAGTTCGTGCCAGCGGTCGACGGGAAGCTGAGAGGTGATGATGAGTGAGCCGCGGCTGTATCGGTCCTCGACAATCTCGAGCAGATCGCGCTGCTGTTCGGGCAGCATTGGCTCGGGGCCCCAATCGTCGATGATGAGCAGTCTGACGCGTGCCAACTGGCGCATAAGTTTGTGGTAACGCCCATCGCCCCGGGCGAGAGCGAGAGTTGGGAACAGTCGTGGGAGTCGCTGATAGAGTACGGAGAAGTTCTCACGGCATGCCTTGAAGCCGAGAGCGCAGGCTAGCCACGATTTGCCGATACCGGCTGGACCGGTGAAGAGGCAATGACGGTTATCGCGGATCCAGTCGCAGCTGGCGAGCGAGAGGAAGAGCTTTCGACTGAGTGCGCGCGGGGTATGGAAATCGATATCCTCGATCGAGGCCTGGTGGCGCAGCTTTGCGGCACGGGCGCGCAGCTCGAAGCGTTTTTGCTGGCGCATGGTCGACTCATGTTCGAGCAGGATGCCGAGCCATTCGAGGTGATGGAGAGAATCAGCATCGGGATTGTTGGCTAATTCCTGCAGGCTCTGGCACATGCCGACGAGTCCGAGCTCACGCAGTCGGTCGATGGTAGGATGTTGCAGCAACGGGGTTCTCCTTTCAATTATAGTAACGTGGGCCACGAATGTTGACGTGCAGGATCGATGCGTTGTCTTGATCACGGGCAGGTTTGCGCTCGATCCGGTGCTCGACGATGGAGGCGATGCTCGGGTAGTTCAGCGCGCCGATCTCGAGTGCGTAGGCGGCGATGGCCTCGACCCGTTGCGCATCGAGTTTGTCGAACAGCTTCAGGACGCCGAGGCAGGTCCGAAACCCCTGTTCGGGGTGTGCGCGTTTGTGCATGATGGAGAGAACGAGAGCTTCGGTGTTGGGTCCGAAGGCACTGGCCTGGCGTTGAAATCGCTCAGGTCTCCATGCGGCATAGCGCCGGTGTGCGCTCGGCATGTGCTCGGGCAATGTTGAATGCCGCTGTCCGCCGTAACGGCGCGCATGTGCTGCGACACGTTGGCCGCGATGGAAGATCTCCACGGTGCGCTCGGTGAGTCGCGTGTCGACTTGTTGACGTATGAGCGAGTGGTGGACCGAATAGAAAAAGTTGGCGACCTGGACATGATAGTCGATACCGACGCGGGCGATCTTCCACTCGGCATATTCATAGTCTTGCTCTGGAAGTTTTTGCATCGCCGGACGTTCGACCGTGTCAAACAGCTGCTGCCGGCTCATGTCGATATGGCGCATGATGCGTCCGTTCAGCTGTGGCAGGATCCCGGCGATCGCGGCGTTGCACTCGGCGAGGGAAAAGAACTTGAGGTGGCGCAGTCGACCGAGAATGTAGTACTGCGCGATGCGGACCCCGACCTCGACTTTGGCCTTGTCCTTTGCGTGATATGGCCGCGCCGGCAGAATGCCGACACGGTAATGCTCGGCCATCGCCCCATAACTCCGATTGACTTCGGGGTCGTAGAAGGATGCCTTGTGCACGCCGGCCTTCAGGTTATCGGGCACCAACAGCCTTGGTACCGCACCCCAGAATTTGAACATCCGGACATGAGCGCCGATCCAATCCGGCAAAGCCTGCGTCCAGCTGGCCTCGGCATAGGTCAGGCTGGACGCACCCAGTACCCCGACAAAGATCTCCGCGTAGCGTACCTCGCCGCTGTGCGGATCGAAGATCGGCACCTTCTTGCCGGAATAATCGACGAATGCCTTGTCGCCGGCGACGTGGTTCTGCCGCATGCTGGGTGTCAGCCGCCGCGCGAACTCCCGGAACAGTTGGCAGTAGCGACTGTACGAATAGGTGCCCGGTTGAGCGCTGCTGTACTCCTCCCACAGGATCTGCAGCGTGACGCCAGGTCGCTTCAGCTCGCGCGCGACGGCCGTCCAGTCAGGTTCGACACGATGCCGGGCCCCCGCCTGAACCCCGCCGTTGACGAACAGCTGCTGCTCGAGCGCCGTCTCCGTGAGGTCTGGCGACACTGGCCAGGTGATGTTCGCGGCGGCAATCCGCGCCAGGTATTCTCGCACCGTGCTGTGCGAGATACCCAGTTCACGCCCGATCGCCCGGGCGCCCAGTCCAGCCCCAAAGTGCAGTCCCATCAACCGATGTATCTGTCGCATCGCCAGCCTCTTCGTAGGCATTCGTCACTCCGTTCGCCTCAGAAACGGGTGATGATGCCGGTTCGACACTGGCCTGCGAGAGCGACCCCAACTGGACGCCATCGCCTTAGAACCCTGGACGGGATCCTCAGAACGCTGGACGCCATCGCCTCAGAACCCTGGACGGCTTCCTCAGAACGGTGGACGCCATCGTCCCAGAGTGCTGGACGGGATCAGATCAGAATGGTGGACGGCTTCGGCTCAGAATGGCTGGACGGCTTGCTCAGGAATCTGCAAAGGCTCAAGTGCCGTCAAAACCAGGGGCGTCATTCTCTCCTGGGATAAGTCCATCGGGAGCCTGCAATACTGGATGGACGGCGGCCCGCGTACAGAGGGCGTGAGTTGGGCACAGGCTTCTACGCGGAACTGCGGGAACCAGCCTGCTGATGGCACGGGAAAAGGCGCAAGGGCGACAACCCGAGGCCGACAGTACCGACGCAACAGGCTGAGGCGGACTCCTCCGTAGTAATGTTGACGCGGGGTAACGCCCGCCGAGCGAAGGGAGGAGGTCACCCGCATCGAGATCAAGGGTCAACGGGGATCCGGAGGAGCCCGCGGTTTCGATGGAAGGCGGCAGCCTTCAGTGGGTGGCACAAGCCGTATGACGGGAGACTGTCACGTACGGTTCTGTGAGCGGCGCGGGGAGTCCCCGGGCCGACCCGGCGAAATTCGGGGCGCGATTTTCTCAATTATGCTGCAATAAATGCGAACTTCCGGAAACAGAATCCGGTGTATCAGCCGGGCTTCCACCCAATTCGACAGCCCTCGGCTACCGCCAATGTTGCAGCAACGTTCTACGTAAAAATC